>CBFDDG010000388.1:0-4912 GCA_965603505.1 uncultured Phycisphaerae bacterium
ATTGAGGGCTCCATTGGAATCGCCCTGGTCGATGACCGCCGTCTTCGTGCGGAGCAGACATCCACCTCTGTCAGGTTGATCGCCGGATCCGGCACTTTGGTGTGGGAAGAGGAACTGAACGGGACCGGCAGGGAAACGCTCAAGGCCGGAAGTCACCGCCAGACGCTGGTGCCGCACCAGGAGTATCGCCTTGCCATATATGGTGAAGCCGGCACATTGTCCGATCCGGAACATGATGAATTGAAGTCCCGTGCCGCCTGGTTCGATCTGAGCGCAACCGTTACGGCCCTTCCCGTATCGGAGGCGCAGGAACTGTCTGCCACGCTGGCCGTGGTGACTCCGGAGTTGGAGATCCTGGAGGTTGACGGCCAAGAGTCCCGCCCGTTGTACGTCGATGAACGCGTCGGCTTCCGTGAATACTCCGTACCGGCCGGCGAGCACACCGTTACCGCATGGTTTCGCTGCGCCACGGCGGTGCCCGGCGGCCTGGTCGGTGAAATGCAAGGCATTCCTCTGGCCCGTCAGTACTTTTTCACCACGGGGCGCAAATACCTGGCGCTGTACGGAATACACCCGGATGCCATGCGTGAGCCGGAGGGCTGGATCGAAGGCATGGTGGCGGATATTTTCCTCGCGAGCAACTCGTACTGGGCGATGGAGATCGTCGATCTGGACGATATCAGAAGCAGGTTCGCCCGGGCGGATCGGGATGGTCCGGCCGCGTCAGAACAGCAGCGGCAGCCTCAAAGCAGCGGTGACGCCGCTGATGTAGCGGGCAGGGTAGCTGTCGACTACGACGACCGATTCAATCTGGCTTCCGAGGTTATCGGTCCTCTGCTGGAGCGCTTATCCGCCAGAGAGGCCGGCGCAGCCACAGAACAGTCCGAAGTGCAGTCGATAGACCCCGCCTCACCGGCCAGTCCACAGCAATGAACTCCCGAGCGACTCTGACGGTCGTTCTACAGCGGCTCCGACTCTCTCAGAAGTGCGAGCAGGACCGATAACGGGCCGCCGCATCCACCGGCTCCCGCAAAAAATGCGAGCAAAGGGGCGAGAGCAATCCTTTTGACGAAGTGCTGATTAAGGCGCCTCGCCCGCAGGCCGAAATACCTCGTGGGACGGATACCCCGTGCACCGGGTCCCAAGACGCAAATGGCCGAGGGATCGTCGGCACCCCAGGCCCCAGTTGAAGGAGCATCAGTGATGGCCAGAGCCGCTCAAGCAAGCCAAACGCAACCGACCGGCGAGGGCACGGTCGACCATTTCCCGGACCCGCTCAGGACATTCGTATGGAATGCCATCGTTGAGAAGGCCACGGACGTGCACCTGCACTGCGTGGCGGAAGGCGTCCGGGTCCTCCACCGCGTCGACGGCATCATTTATCCCAAAGTCCTGCTGCCCCGGCCCGAAGGCAGGAGGCTGCTGAATCAGTTGAAGAGTGCCGCGGGCCTTAGCGTTGTGCGCTCCTTCGCCCCTCTGGAAGGCCAGATCGTCTGGCCCGATGAGGATATGAGATGGGAGATCCGGGTCACGCTGACTCCCGTGGCGGGCCGCGAGTCCGCGCATCTGAGGCTGCTGAGCATGCCCCGGGACGAATGGGACATGTCCAATCTCGGGTTCTCGATGACCGACCAGGAGAAGATCGCTTCGGCCGTCCGCTCGCTGAACGGGCTGGTCCTGATCACCGGGGCCACGGGTTCGGGCAAGACCACGACGATGTACTGCCTGGCGTCGCTGATGGATCTGCACGCTACGACCACCTATTCGATCGAGGACCCGGTGGAGTTCAGGCTCCCCTATGTCCAGCAGATCGAGGTGGACGAGCGGCACGGGCTCACCATGCACGAGGGGCTGCGAACCATCCTGCGCATGGACCCCGACTTGATCCTCGTCGGCGAAGTCAGAGACGGGGACTCCGCGCTCGTGGCGGCGCGGGCGGCCTTGTCCGGCCGACTCGTTCTCGCTACGATCCATGCCCAGGACGCCGCCGGCGCCGTCGATGCACTTCACTATCTCGGCGTTCCATACCACGTCATAGGCAGTTCACTGCGGCTGATCATCGCGCAGAATCTCGTCAGGCAGCTTTGTCCCGATTGTGCCCAGCCGCACGAGCCGCGTGAGGAAGACAGAGAGCTGTTTGCACAGTGCAGCATGGAGCCTCCGGAGAGTCTCTTGGGGGCGGATGGCTGCCCGGAATGCCATTCATATGGTTATAGAGGCCGCACGGGTGTATTCGAGGTCGCGACCGTGGGCGACGAGGTGGCGACCCTCATCCGGTCCGGCGCGGATCACCATGACCTCTCCGATTGTCTCCGCAGAGGGGGAACCCGTTCGATGGCCCAGGACGGACTGGAGAAAGCTGCGGCGGGTGTTACATCCATGGAGGAAGTGTCACGCGTGTGCCGATTCGGCGGGGCTGATAACGCCCGGCGCGCCCCGGCGGATCGCGTGGCGTTCGAGGTGATAGGCGGATAGGCCGGTCTTCGGTTTCAACGACCGGTCCGCATACACGCGAGCCCTACGGCCATTTCACCGGGCCTGCCCGGGGATTCGCGCGAGCGTGTAGCTGTATGGCTGCAACACAAGCGATAACCTCCTGTCTCCCAATTCCCTCGTACTCGTGACAGGTGTGATTGCCTCCGGGGCCTCTAATGTATTGGCGGCCCAGGGCACTTCCGCCGCGAGTGTCCGGACCTCCATTTCCCCGGCCGGCTCGAAGTCTTCCAGCGTAATCTCGAGCGTGACGGGGCCCTTCGCACCTTTGTGTACGATGGACAGCAACAGGATCCCATCGGAGGCCCGAGCCGCGAGAACGTCGAGAGTCTTGTAGGTCCACTGTTTCGTGGCGTTTCGCAAATCGGGCAGGACCAGGGGCGCTTGCTCCGTCGAGCAGGTCAGTTCCGTCCTGAGAGGGCTGGCCTCAGCCAGGGCGGCAAACATCGACTGTGCGTAATGGCAGGGATTGGCGTAGACGCGTTCGTGGCTTTTTCGCAGGCCGCCGCCGTGATTGACGGTGGCCGAGTGAGTCACCATCTCCACAAATGGGGCCAGCCGCACCGCCGTATGGTAGATCAATACGTCGTAGAGCGCCTCGGCGTGGGTCGAGGGATTCACGAGATTCTCGTGCGTTAGCCGCCTCGGTGCGTCGGACGAGGAAGGTCGCCCGAGACGAGCGAACATCTGCAGTTCCGTGATCGCCAGGCGCGGATCGTCGATTCCTCCATTCTCCATGTCCTTCCGCAGGGCGGCCCATCTCTGCTCGAGCACCTCGGGCACCGCCATGAAATCCCGGAATACGTCCAGCGGTTCCGTCTCGGGCGCGACATGACCGCCGATCAGCGGGTGGTCCGTCGTGGTTTGCAGCATATCGGCTGCCCCGGCGATCAGCGTGTCATTCCAGTGCTTGCCCCACAGCACCGGCGCGCCGCAGGCATAGATCTTGATCGCGGAATCCGCCTCGCGCATGGCTTTGACGAATCGCCGGTATCGATCGACGTAGCCCTCAGCCGTTGTCCAGTGGTACTGCCACTTTCCCCAAAGCTCGTTTCCGACTTCCCAATGGCGTACGTTGTAGGGCTTCGGATTGCCATTGGCCGCACGGAGCTTCCCCATCGGCGTATTCACTGAGCCATTGCAGTATTCGATCCATTGGACCGCCTCCTCCGGCGTGCCGTTGCCGGCATTGATGCAGATCATCGGCTCACATCCGACGGTCCGGCAGAATGCAATGAACTCGTCGGTGCCAAAAAAATTGTTCTCCTGCTGCCCCCAGGCGTAATTCGGCAAGGTTGGACGCTGCTCGATGGGACCGACGCCGTCCCGCCAGTGATAGCCGCTGACGAAGTTGCCGCCCGGCCAGCGGAGGATCGGCAACCGCGACTCCTTCAGGAAACGAATCACATCGGGATCGGCGCGGCCGATGTGGTCGGCGGGGTACAGCAACACCCGGTCGATCACAAACTGACCGGCCTTGTCCGCCGTCACGGCAAACTTGCAGGCTTTGTCGCTCGGCAGACCCTCCGGTAGTTGCAGGCGCACATCGAACCGCCGCCACTCAGCGGTGACTGGTGAGATCGATACCTTTGCGCAGACATCGCCGTCTGGTCCGAAAATAACGACCGCCAGCGCATCGATATCCGGCGAGCGGACCCACAAAGCAAGCTGATACTCCCGGATTCGATGCAGAGGCAGATACGTCCATTGGGCGATACCCTGGCCGGGCTCATGTGCGGCAATGCGCTGGGCGCGTCCGCCATAGGGCCCCGTATCCGGGCTGGCCTCGACGGCCCCGAGTTTCGTCCACCAACATGCCACGGCCTCACGCCGGGACTTGAGCAGGGATTCGATCTGTGATTCCGGCCAGCCCCAGCGGGCCGCACTGCCGCGCATCGCGCGGGCGATTCGCTCGTTGTCATAATGGAACGTGGCGACGCCGTCCGGCGAGAGCTGTCCGGTCCCGAAAGGGAAGTCGGAAAACGTCGGGTTCTTGAGGATCTGCGCATCCATCCCGTGGGTGATGTTGAAGAAAAGGTGCTCACAGAACTTGCCGGTGAGGTAGCGGCCGATAGGGTGCTCCGATTGCTCGGCCGCATATACGACGAGCGAGGCTTTCTCCGGGCCGGCGAGAACTGCTGGTGCTTGCGTCTCTTCAACGGCCTCCTGCGCCGGACCTGACGACGGGCAAAAGAGAACAACCAGGATGGCAACGGCTGCCGCCTTCAATGTGTGATCCAGTAATCTCTCCATGGCGACCCTCTATTCCTGAACTGTACCTGAGCGACTCCATACCGCGATGGCAGGACGATGGCGTTCATCATACGTGACCGGCCCGCCGGATGCAATGCATCGGACGCAGAGGGCGTCCGCAGGGGCAAGACGAACGGAATTGGCACGAAGCCGAAGAGCAACTGAG
>CBFDDG010000389.1:0-4909 GCA_965603505.1 uncultured Phycisphaerae bacterium
CAGCAGGCAAAATCGAATATCGCAATCTTGGGTTTCGCCATGGTTAAATCGCCTCCGGCAGAGAAGCCAAATCAGAATATCGGAACACGGGGCCATCCATGCAGACATAGGCGTGGTTGATCTGACAATGCCCGCACTTGCCGACGCCGCACTTCATTTTTCGTTCGAGGTTCAGGAAGATGTTGCCATCGGGCACATTGCGATCCGCAAGGGCCATCAGGACGAATTTGTACATGATGGGCGGGCCGCAGACGAGGACCATCGCCGACTTCAGGTCGGCCTCAATCTCGGCGATCAGCTTGGTCACGACGCCGACGTTGCCCTTCCAGCACTCGTCCGGCTCATCGATCGTCTCAAGCATCTGCACGTCGCCGCGCTTGCCCCAGGCCTCGATCTCTTCGCTGAACAGCCGCTGGTCGTAGCACTTGGTCCCTTGCAAAATCGCCACATCGCCGTAGTCGTCGCGGTTGTCGAGTACGTAGTTGATGAACGACCGCTGCGGGACGAGACCGATGCCCCCGCAGATAAAGACCACATTCCTGCCCTTGGCCTCCTCGACGGGATAAATGCCCTTGCCAAGCGGGCCGCGAATGCCCAGCTTGTCGCCGGGCGTGAGGTTGTGAATGGCGCCGCTGACGTTGCCGATCTTGCGAACCACCAACTCGAAGCCGTTGGTCTGGGTCGGCGAGGAGCTGATCGTGATCGGGGCCTCGCCGATGCCGGCGATGGAAACCTCCACGAACTGCCCGGGGATGAAGTCGAATGGACCGTCATCCATCGCCAGCCGCAGGTACTTCTCGGTGACATTCATCTGGCGGACGTCCTCGACGGTCGCCAACTGCGGCAGGTAAATATCTTTCTTCTCAACACAACACTGACACATCGGTCCACTCCTATCATAGATTATGGATGATTGATGATTGATTATGAAGGATCGCGCCTTCTGCCGGTCCGATTATCAATCATCAATTCCGATCAGCCAATCCCCAGGTCGTCGATGAGGCGGTTGTAGACACTCACGGGATTCGCAATGTTGGGCAGGCACGCACTGACGCAGCGTCCGCAGCCGACACAGGCGATCTGCCCGCCGATCTTCTCCGGCACGTATTTGGCTTTGCGGTACAGCCGATGCCGGAAACGGTCGGCCCGGGCTTTGCGGAATTCATGGTCCGGGGCCACCTTTGTGAACCCGTCCAACAGGCAGCCATCCCAGGCCCTGGTGCGCTCGCCCGTCTTGAGGTCCCAGTTCACATCGTCCTGCACGTTGAAGCAGTAGCAGGTCGGGCATACCTGATTGCACGAGCCGCAGGAAAAACACGTCTTGGCCATTTCCTCCCAGATGGGATGGTCGTAGGCTTGATCCAGGAGCTTGGGCAGGTATCCCGTATCGCATTCGAGCTCGTGCCGGTTCAGCCCCTTCTTGTTTTTCGCCCAGACTTCCTCTCTCTTCTGCAATGCCTGCGAATCAGCCTCGACCGCACCTTTGGCCTTCGCCAGCAGATCCCTGCCCTTCTGCGTGGCGGCCTCGGCCACGTAGCTGTCGCCGATGTCGGTTAACAGAACGTCGAACCCATCCTTCACGACCGCGGTCCCCATCGAGGAGGCGAATACGTTCTCCGAGGGCCGCCCTACATCGCAGGCGATGATCGTGGCGTTGTTCCGCCGGGTCATATAATGCGTATCGTAGTTGTCCTGCCGGAACAGCTCGTCCATCTGGTTGATGGCGATCATGTCGTAGGGGTGCACCCCGAGCAGAATAAACTTCCCGTCGTCGTGCTGCGACTGGTAGGGACCGCCGATTTCATACGTCAGGAGCACCTCCGTCGGCGGCAGGAAGTATTTCTTGGGCGGCTGCAACGTTACATCGTAGTCCAGCCGCAAGTCTTTCGCCGAGTCCAACGGGGCAAAATCGAACCGATCCCCCTTCGCCTGCACGCCGATGACATGCTCCGTCCCGATCAGGGCATCGACAAACTTCGCGAAATCATCCTTCTTGATCTTCTTTGCAGTCATGTGACAATCCCGGCTCCAAAAGCCCTAAAAAATCATTTCACGCTATCTCTCACGCCACAGAGTGTATCGTTCCCCGCCCTTGTCCGCCAGAAACCTTTTGGCTCAGTCCTCCCGCCGGCATGTAGTACGGCAGACGGGCGAGTTCCATCGCGATATCCAGCGTAATGACCTTGACCCGCCGAGGCGCCCGGACCTTGCATGGGGCAAAGTTCAGAATCCCGCAAACCCCGGCCGCCACAAGCTTCTCGACGATCGCTTGCGCCGCCGCCCGGGGAACCGCAACAATCGCCAGACTGATGTCCCGCTGCCGCAGCGTGCCAATCCTCGAGAGGTCTTCAATCGGGATCCCGTACACGATCCTGCCAACCTTCTTCGGGTCGATATCGAAGGCCGCCACGATATCCAGGCCAAACGTGCGAAAGCCCGGGTAGGCCAGCAGCGCCGAGCCCAGGTCGCCCACGCCCACCAGGGCCGTTTGGCGGACCGCATCCAGCCGGAGAATCTTTTTGATCTCTCGGGCCAGCTTTTCAATGTTATACCCGACGCCGGGCGTGCCGAAATCGCCGAAGTACGAAAAATCCTTGCGAATCTGCCCCGCGTTGACCCCGACAAGATCCGCCAGCGACTGGCTGGAGATGTGCTCCAGCCCCTGTCCGGCCGAGACCATCAGGCCCCGGAGATAGATGGGCAATCGGCGCACCGTTTCGTCTGGGATCTTATGATACCTCATATCTGACACTTACGAAGACTTCGTACTTGTGTTCACAATCACAGAGCAAAGGCCGTAACTATAGGTGTCCTTCCCTGACCTGTCAACGGCATGGCCGGGGTTTTCGCGCGTGGCGACAGGCAAAGGCTTTTCGCAAGCCATTTCTCCAGAAGCATTTAAGTCAATATCGCCCAATGTGGAAAAAATCCGCTGCGCTGGCGATTCCGACTTCGGGATTGTAGCGGCGGCTCGGCAAGGACGCGAAGAAGCCTTCAATCTCCGACAAGCCGACGGGTCTTCTCGACATTGAACTGCACGAGAAACTTCTGGCCGCCGGCTTCATGGGGATCCTTTCGGCTTTTCCGCCGAATCGCCTCGATCTTCTGGGGATCGGTTTCCTCCGTCTTCCTGGTGAGGTACAGCCGCAGGCCGTGATATCCCTCCCGGTTTTCCACGAACAGGTAGGTCGCGTGCGCATTTGCAGCAATGTTCTGGTGGCTCAAACGGTCTGCCATGATAAAGGCCACCGTATGCTCATCGATGACGTGCGGCCGGGCATAAATGGCCAGATCGACCTTCCCGGCGGCGTCGGCCGTGCCCAGCACGCCGATTCCCTCGGCATTTTCAAAATACTCAGCCAGATTCATTGCCTTCTCCTTGAATGATCGTCTCTAAAGCACCCTGTAGATTCGGGTGTCGGAACTCGAAACCTGCCTCCAACAATCTGTTCGGCACGACTTTCTGGCTCGTCAGTAAGGTTTCGTCGGCCATCCGGCCGAACGCCAGCCGGGCCGCGAAACCCGGAATGACCGTCCACGCCGGCCGGTGAAGGACCCTTCCCAAGGTCCGCGCGAACTGCTTCATCGTCACCGGATTCGGCCCGGTCAGATTGAACGCGCCGTTGGCCCGGCCGTTTTCCAGCAGGAATCGAATCGCCCGGATCTCGTCGTCAAGGCTGATCCACGAGATCCACTGCCGGCCGCTGCCCACGTGCCCGCCCACGCAGAACTTGAACGGCGTGATGAACTTCGCCAGGATTCCGCCTTCCCGCCCCAGCACGAGGGCCGTGCGGATCGCCACGCACCGGGCCCCCTCGCGCTCGACCCGCGCCGCGATGGACTCGGCCTTCCTGCACACCTCGGCGAGGAAACCCTCTCCGAGTCCCGAATCCTCGTGCAGCACCTCGTCGCCCCGCGAGCCGTAGTAGCCGGTGGCCGAGCCCTGCACCACGACCGCCGGCTTCTTCCGAGCCCCGCGAACCGCGTCGACCAACGCAGTTGCACCGTTCGTACGGCTCTGGAGAATGCTGTCCCTCCGCGCCTGCGTCCACCGTCCCGAGGCGATGTTCTCGCCCGCTAAATTGACAATGGCGTATGCCCCCTCCACATACCGGGCCCAGCCGCTCGTGGTCCGGGCATCCCACTCGACAACCTTGGCAAGGTCGCCCACACTGACAGCGGCCTTCGTCGCATCGCGCGACAGGGCGACCAGCTCGTAATCGCCGTGCAGTTCTCGGCACAGCGCCCGACCGATGAATCCCGTCGCCCCGGAGATAATCACGCGCGCAGTCACATTCATTCACCCCGCGGCTCCCAGAAAGCCTTTGGGAAACTGCCGAAAAGCCCAAAAGTCTATTGTTTTCAATATCTTAGCAGATTTTTTAATTTTCGCAAGAGTTCGCATTCTTTCGCGTTTCTTCGCATCTTATCGCCGTATTTAAAGCGCAAAACGGTATAAAACGGTAGTCGTATTTTTGGCCTTTTGGGGAACAACGGATTGGAAATACGTCGGTCGCTCCGTTGCCCATGCAAAAGTACATGGACCTACTCAGTTCTTTTGGGCGAGGCAATATCGCTTGAGGGCGGTCAGACTCTGGCTGCATAGTGCCTTCGAAGAGATCAGGACACTGGTATCATTGAGGTTCGTAACTTCGCATACTTTGCCGCCGCGTCCTCCAAGCGTATATTTCCCGTATCCTTCGGCAGTGGGGAATGCAAGCTGATTCTGGGCGAAACCGGTTATATGACAGAATAATGCGATTATGATCAGGAGGACTGTTTTACAGAGATAGTTAACCATAAAAAGACCTTCCCATAGACTACATACATGTCTTGCAGAAAAGAAATCGCTATTCAATACTGTTTAGATATTTTTCCAGCATGGTGTAACCATCGGCCGCAACCTTGT
>CBFDDG010000390.1:0-4888 GCA_965603505.1 uncultured Phycisphaerae bacterium
GGCCGAGTGGCGGAATGGCAGACGCTGGGGACTTAAAATCCCCTGCCCGTAAGGGCGTATGGGTTCAAATCCCATCTCGGCCACTATGGGGATCAAGTGAATTTTTGGCAGGCACAGGTACGCAGGTGTCGGCCGGTACTGATGACTTTTTGGAGGTAACCTATGATCGATAACGATGTCCGACTCGTGGACGTGGAGAAGCCGAACCTCTACCGAGAGGTCTTCCCATATGCCGAATTCCCGAAGGTCGTGTTTGACAATCAGCGGGTCGATATCGAGATCCCGGAGGAGATTTGGATCACCGATACGACGTTCCGCGACGGCCAGCAGGCCCGGCCGCCCTATATGCCGGAGCAGATCCTGCACATCTACGATCTTCTGCACCAGATCGACGGTGGGACCGGGCTGATTCGCCAATGCGAGTTCTTTCTCTATTCTGAGAAAGACCGGAAGGCCGTAGAGTTGTGCAAGGCGCGCGGCTACAAGTATCCCGAAATCACCGGCTGGATTCGCGCCGTGGCCGCCGATTTCAAACTCGTCTCCCAGATGGGGCTGCAGGAAACCGGCATCCTGACGTCCGCCAGCGATTACCACGTCTTCCTGAAGCTCGGCAAGACGCGGGCGCAGGCCATCAACGGCTATCTCGACGTCGTCAAGGCGTCTCTGGACAATGGCGTGCGGCCGCGATGTCACTTCGAGGATATCACGCGGGCGGATTACGACGGCTTCGTGCTGCCCTTTGCCGCCGAACTGCTGAAGATTGGCGAGCAATACAACCAACCGGTGAAGATTCGCCTGTGCGATACGCTCGGGTTCGGACTGCCTTGGTCGGAGGCGGCGTTGCCGCGGAGCATTCCCAAGCTCATCCAGGGCCTGCGGAAGATCGGCGTCCAGCCGGCGCAACTGGAATGGCACGGACACAATGACTTCCACAAAGTCCTGATCGATGCTTCGACGGCGTGGCTCTATGGATGCAGCGCCGCCAACGCCGCCATCTTCGGCTGCGGGGAGCGCACGGGCAATCCGCCGCTTGAGGCCCTGGTCATCGAGCACGCCCAGTTGCGGGGCATGACGCCCGGGGTCAACTACGCCGCCGTCACCGAGCTGGCGGAATACGCGCGCAAGGAGTTGGGCTTTGAAATCCCGAGGAACTATCCGCTGGTGGGCAAGGATTTCAATGTCACTCGGGCCGGCATCCACGCGGACGGTCTGCTGAAAAACGAGGAGATCTACAACTGCTTCGACACGCAGAAGCTTCTCAATCGTCCCGTCGGTGTGGCGATTGCCGACAAGACCGGAGCGGCCGGCATCAAGCACTGGGTCGAAACGCACTACGAGATTCAGATCGCCAAACACGATCCTCGGATCATCCGGATCAAGGACCAAATTGACGCCGAGTACGCCGCTGACCGGATCTCCGTGATCTCCGACGATGAGATGCACCAGTGGGTCCGCGAGGCATTCAGCGGTCAGGTGCCGCCGGCGAGGAAGCTGTGAGCGAAGCCGGTCCGGGTTCGGAGAGAGTAGGGGAAGATATCGAAGATGGCGGACGACGAGATCAGAGCGGTCCTGTTTGACCTCGGCGATACGATCCTGGACTTCGGCAGGATCAAGACGACCAGGTGCTTTCTGGAGGGCGCGAAATCCTCGCACGCCTTTCTGAAGGAGCACGGCCAGCCGATCGGCAGCTTCCTGTGGTATTTCCTGCGCAACCTGGTGCGCCTTCGCGTCAAGTTCCTGCTGTCCGACATTCTGCGAAGGGACTTCGACTCTCTCGAGGTGTTCCGGAAGGTGGGGGCCCGACAGGGGGTGCATCTGTCGCTCGAACAGTGGGAGCAGTTTGCCTGGCTGTTGTATGAGCCTCTCAGCCGGCAAGCACGGATTGAAGAGGACCTGCCCCAGACCCTGGGCACCCTGAAGGGCATGGGCCTGAAGCTCGGCATTGTCTCCAACACATTCGTGAATCGTGCCTCGCTGGAGCGGCATCTTCAGCAGCTCGGCCTGCTGGATTTCTTCGCCGTGCAGCTCTACTCCTACGAGTTCGGTTTCCGCAAGCCCAGTGCGGAGATCTTCCGGATTGCCGCCGAGAAGATCGGCGAGCCGGCGGAGCAGATCGTATTCGTGGGGGACCGGATTGACAACGACATCCGGCCCGCCTTAGACACCGGCATGAGGGCCGTGCTCAAGGATGCCTATACGAATGCGGGAAAGCCGACCCCGCCGGGGGCCTGGAGGATCCAGCGGCTTTCGGAGCTGCCCGGCGTCGTCCAGAAGATCAACGCAGGCGCGGCACAGCCGACCCGCGCGTGAGTGTTGGGGACTCTCGGCCCTGTCTGCGATCCTCGCTCGCATGGGAAGTGAAGTGCGTGTCACTGAAACCGCCAGCGCAGATCATCCCATTCCCGCGCATTGCACTCGACGGAACGATTGGGCCGCACGGGCGCGCAGCCGGCCATCCTGCGGTCTGGTACCGTCCTTCTTTTCCTGCTCGTGCGCGACGATTCGGCGGATGGAAGCCGAAAAACCGCCTGTGCGAGATTGACATTCAGCGTCGTGCTCCTTACTATCGCATCCCGGGTATGAATCAGAAGTGAACCTATAAGGAGAACAGGAATGGCCGCAGGCAAGATAATTGACGTAACCGACGACAGTTTCGAGAACGAGGTTCTGGGGTCTGATGTTCCCGTGCTGGTGGACCATTGGGCGCCGTGGTGCGGGCCGTGCCTCATGGCCGCGCCGGTGCTCGAGAAGATCGCCGACGAATATGATGGCCGGCTCAAGGTCTGTAGGATCAACGTGGATGACAACCGCGAGGTCCCGGCCCGATACGGCATTATGAGCATTCCCACGATGTTTCTCTTCAAAGACGGCGACCTGGTGGACCAGATCACGGGCGTAACGCCCAATTTCGAGGCGGACCTGAAGAAGAAGATTGAGCCGCACGTGAGTTGAATGGGGAGGACCACGCCGCCATGGGCGATCCGCTGTACGACGTCATCATCGTGGGGGCCGGCCCCGCCGGATTAGGCGCCGCCGTGTATACCTCCCGGGACCGCCTCAAGACCCTCATGCTCGAGAAGATGATCCCGGGTGGGCAGATCTTCAATACGGATCGAATCGAGAATTATCCCGGCTTCGACCGCATCGACGGGCCCGGCCTCGTCGAGCGGATGCAGAAGCAGGTCGAGACCTTCGGGGCCGAGATCAAGACCGGCTCCGAAGTGACCGCCCTGGAAAAACTCGAAGACGGAAACCTCGGCGTACACTGCGGCGATGAGACCTACACCGCGCGGGCCGTGATCCTGGCGCCGGGCAGCGACTACCGCAAGCTCGGCATTCCGGGCGAAGAGGAGTTCCGCAATGCCGGCGCGGGCGTGAGCTACTGCGGCACGTGCGACGCGCCCTTCTTCCGTGAAAAGCAGGTTGTCTCCGTTGGCGGGGGCAATACCGCCGTCGAGGAGACGCTCCACCTGTGCAAGTACGCCGCCAGGGTGACGATGATTCATCGGCGCGATGAATTCCGGGCCTCTCAGATCCTCGTCGAAGAACTGCTGGCCAAGGCGAAGGGGCCGGACTCCAATCTCGTCATCAAATATGACACCGTCGCCACCGCGATCCAGGGCGAAGGCAAGGTCCAGTCGGCCAAGCTCAAGAACGTCAAGACCAACGAACAAGAGGACTATCCCTGCGACGGGGTGTTCATCTTCGTCGGCATGGTGCCCAACACGGCCTTCCTCAAGGGGATCGTCGAGCTGACCGACGCCGGGTTCGTCAAGTGCGACTGTGCGTATCTGCGCACGAGTGTGCCCGGCGTGTTCGTGGCCGGCGACTGCCGTATCGGCGCCGCCATGCAGCTTGTTACCGCCGTCGCCGACGGCGTCAACTGCGCCATGATGCTCAAGCACTACTTCCGCGACCCCGAATGGTGGAAGAGGCCAGTTAGTGACATGCTTCAACCAGGCGGTTGGTGAGCGAAGACCTCCGGTCATTACGATCCGCCGAACGGCTTATGATAGGAATTCTGGAAAATGGAGATTGGGCTTATATTATTCAAGGAAATCGGTTTGGGGATTTCCTTGAATAATCAGCCTAACTTGCTGCAGGTCAGGCACATGCGGTGTTCGGGAGGAAAAATCGCGAAGCCAATTTTTCCTTCTTCAAGCAAGCCTAATCTCTATTTTGCAGAAGCTTAGCTATGACGTACGAAGATCTCAAGGGAAAGAGAGTTCTGGTCACGGGCTCCAGCAGCGGTATTGGCGCTGCGGCGGCCGTGATGTTTGCGCAGCAGGGCTGCTTTATCGGCGTGCACTACTTCGCCACGAAAGCCGGCGGTGAAAAAACCCTCGCGGCGGTCAAGAGACATTCCGACGGCGTCCTCCTCCACGCGGATATGCGCGACGGGGGGCAGGTCGGCCGGATGATCGAACAGTTTGTGGAGGTGGCCGGGGGGCTCGATGTGCTGGTGAACAACGCCGGCTCGCTCATCGACCGGCAGCCTTTCGAGACCGCTACGCTCGAGTACCACGAGGATGTCTTCGCGACGAACTGCCGCAGCGTTTTCCTGGCTACCCAGGCGGCCCTGCCCCATCTCAAGCAAAGCAAGGGCAATATCGTCAACATCGGCTCGGTCGGCGGCCACACAGGTGGCGGTCCCGGCTCCGGACTGTACGCGGCCGCCAAGGCCGCCATCGCCACGGAGACCATCGCGATGGCCATGGAGTTTGCCCGGTACGGCGTCCGGGTCAACAGCGTCCTGCCCGGCTTCATTGAGACCCGTTTCCACTACCGCTTCAGCGATGCCCAACGGAGGAGGAAGGTCGCCGGGCAGACCCCGCTCGGCCGAAACGGCACCGCCGAGGACGTCGCCAAGGCCATCCTCTTCCTCGCC
>CBFDDG010000391.1:0-4865 GCA_965603505.1 uncultured Phycisphaerae bacterium
TAGCCGACAAAGAGCCCTCGCGCCCAGCCCAGGAAGCCGGCGGCGAGCAGAAGCAGGCACCCGGCAAGGTAGAACACAATACGCCCGGAGCCGCCCCTGCCGGACGTTCCGGCGACGGCAAGCCCGGAAAGCACAAACGAGAAGAGCACGACATGAGGCGTGGTCAGGACGCCGTAGTACGCCGATTCACCGATCCACCAGAGCAGCAGGAACCCGCAGAAAACGGCATAGATCCGGCCGATTTGTTTGAACCGCCCGGCATACCCATCCCAAACGGATGTAAAGACAACCAGATTCAGACACACCCACAAGACCCAGGCGGCGTCGCTGAGGATGTAAAGAGGGTAAAGCCTTCCGGAGATCAGCCACGAGATGGGAGCCGCCAACAGGCCCGCGAAAAGAGCCAGAAGCGGAATCACCATCATGCGCCGGCCCACTGCACTAACGCGTATGTGCCTCGCTCTCAGGATCCACAGAAGGCCCAGGAAATCTCCCACCAGAATGGGAAGGCCCATCAGGGCTTTGCCGAGCAACGAGTCCGTGCGACAGCCTGCCAGGATCGCAAGCGCATAGCCCATGCAGACCAGCACAAAGGCGACGGGCAGGTTGATTCTCACACGTGTTAGCGCTACAGACATGGTCTTCAGACGGCGGATGCACGACGCGGGGACGTGGCCGTAAGCACAGACTCCGTCCCCGTCGGTTGCAGGGCATGCGCGTCGCCGGTCCCAGCGACGCGGCTGCAATCCGCGAAATCTTTGGAGACAGGGCCAAGCGTCCGGCGCGGCCGCTGCTCAGTCAAGTTGAACGACAACATCCGGCTTGCTGGGTACGGCCGGCCCGCCAGGGCGTCGGACACAAATACGCCCGGACGTCATTCCAGTGGGCGATTCCATCACATGCTCGTGTGATAGACTTCGTTCGGAAGCGCGTGATTCATCCTCAAGTGCTGGGGCCTCATCTTCATCCACCCTATCGCATGCGAATGATTCGCGGCCGAATGCCAGAAGGATCCCCAGGACCAGGGAGGCGACAATCGCCACGGCGGTCGCGCTCACCGTTCCGCGCGGATCGCGCAGCTCCGGCGGAATAGCCACGTCCAGCACCTGGATGGTTGGGATACTCTTGGCCTCCTCGATTTTTGCGATCTCATACTCGCGGATCAGCAGGTCGTAGAGAGTCTCCTGGACCATGGCATCCCGACTGGGGATGTTGTCAATCTGGCTGAGCTTCTCCTCGATCTCGCGCAAGCGGTTTTCGAGAAACATGCGCTTACTCGCAGCCTGCCCACTCGACAGCTTGCCGTTCTGCCGATCCAGCTCCTCGACATAGGCGTTCGCGATGCCGGCCGACCGGGTACGGTCCCTGTCCCTGACGCGGATGGAAACAATGCCGTCCTTGCCGACGTCGATGCGGGTGTTCCTGCGCAGTTTCTTCCTCGCGTAATAGGAAGAGCGCACGTCATAAGCACGCATCAGGTCGAACTGTTCCAGGAGGCGATCCGCCACCACCCGGCTCTCAAGCAATCCCACGTAGATATCCGCCGGATTCCCCACGTTCATGATCTTTCGCAGCACAGCGCTCTCACCGCCGCTCAACAGCCCCAGGCCGCTTTCCGGAGAGTCCATCGGGGGGACAATGGAAGCCGTGGCCGTGTACGTCGCGGGCCGCAGCAGACAGCACACTCCGACCGCCACAGCCATAACACCGCAAATCACCAGAATCATCCGCCGGTACTTCAGGATCACGCGCACGTAATCGAACACATGAATCTCCGGCGCCGCTATTTCTTCTCTGACGATGACTGTCTCCTGGGATCGCCGGTCTCCGGGTCTCATGCTTCACACTCCGATCGAGATTGTCTCATATCGCCAATACCACGCCGGCGGCCACGGCGATCTGGAAGATGATCTGCGTGATGTCCTTCGTCGACTTGAGCCAGAAGAACCGGTCGACCTTCCTCGGGACGACGATGGTGTCGCCCGGCTCGAGCTGATGGTTCATGAATCCGCCGAAGAACCACTGATTGTGCTGCGGGTCCCAGAACACCATCTTCCCCCGATTGCCCTGCTCGATGCTGATGACCGAGCCATCCGCCTTGATGACGCTCAACTGGTCCTTATCCGCCTCTTTTTTCATGCCTCCCACCGTGCGCAGGTAGTGGCTGACCGTGCCGCGATCCTCGTACAGGAGAGAGGTGGGATTGAAGACTTCGCCGATCACATGCACCACGCCCGGAGTTCGTGGGACCATCAGGTTGTCGCCGTCCTCCAATTCGATGTCGTACCGCGATTGTTTGAATTCCTCCAGGGCCGTCATTTTCACAACCACACGGCCGGTGATCTCGGCCGAGCGAAGCTTGGCTAACAGCTCTCTCTTGGCCTCCAGGGCCGTCTGCTGTCCCCGGATCGTCTCGGCGTCGAGCGCACCACTGATCGTCTGCTCAGTGCTGGCCAGCATGGATTCCTCGATCTCCCGGATCAACTCATCCAAACGGCGGCGCTGCACCTCCCTCGCGCTTTCGCGGGTAAAGACCGCCCCTTTCAGATAGGCTTGATCGGTATACCCCCCGGCGCGTTCGATAAGCGAGCTGAGTGTCTCGCCCTTCCGGATCGGGTACGTCCCGGGAAACCGAACCTCGCCCACAATCTCGGCGATTCGCCCGAACTCGAGGTCCGGGATCGGTCGAATCACCAAGTAGTCATAGTCGCGAAGGACGATATTGTGCGAGGGATCGCCGGTCAGCGCCTTCTCCAGATCGATGTCGATCGTCTCCGTGCTCATGCCTTCCTGGCTGATGAGTCGGCGCGTGATTTCGGCCTTGCGGAGATAGGCGTTCTTGTGCAGCCCGCCGGCCGCATTCACCAGATCGTTGACCTTCATGCCCGGCGTCAGGCGATACTCGCAGGGGTCATACACCATGCCGGAGATGGTGACGCTCTGGGCATTTCTCTCGTCCCAACGGAAAACCCGAATAGTGTCGTACTGAGCCAGCTCCACGTTCTCCGATGCATCGCCGGCGAGCAATCGGCCCAAGTGGAACGGAATGATCACGGGATGCAGGTCGGGCGGCGTGAGTCGCTCCACCTCTGCATACTCCAGATTCGGCTGTGGCTGCAGAACGTCGTAGGACGGCAGGATATCGGCCAGCCTCATGCCCGGCTTCCATCCATACTTGCCCGGCCTGACGGCGTGCCCCTCGACGTAGACAACCCTCTCCTCACGTGTGGCGACGGCAAAGACCTTGACGACATCCCCATCCTGCAGGATCGTCTCGCCCGGGGGCGAATCCTCGGCCTGTGTCTCGCTCCGGGATATATCGAAATCGACGACGATTCGCCTCTGATGGTCCTCGACCCTCTCCACCTGCACGCGCTGAAGCCAGCCCGCGAACGTGACGCCCCCGGCCAGATCCAACACCTGATTCAGGCTCATCGGCCCGGCCATCTCGTAGATCGCGGGCCGCTTGACGTTGCCCGCCACCGCCACCACCGGTCCGATCAGCGGAACGAGAATCGCATCCCCATCCTGCAGCCGCAGATCCTGGCGTCGATCCCCTCCGAGAAGAAAATCATACAGGTCGATCTGCACGGGGTCTTGCCCATTGCGCGACAGTTGGATCTTCCTGAGGCTCCCATTCTTGGACGGCCCCCCGGCGGCAAACAGAGCATTGATGACCGTGGAAAGCGAACTGATGGTATATGTCCCCGGCGTCGAGGTCTCGCCGACGACGAAGACGCCCATACTCCGCAGCCTGTCCATGGAGATCGACATCTTGAAGTCCGTGTACTTGCGTGCGAGCTCATGCTGCAGGTAGTCGTCCAGTTCGCTGAACCTCATGCCCCAGACCCTCAGCGCCCCCACTTGCGGCAGCACAATCTGGCCATCCCGGTCCACACGGAGAGTATGCTGCCCGTCCACACGCCCCCACAGGGTCAGCGTGAAGCTGTCGCCGGGCCCAATCACATAGTCGGGCCCTACGG
The DNA here is from genome assembly GCA_965603505.1 of uncultured Phycisphaerae bacterium. Taxonomy (GTDB): domain Bacteria; phylum Planctomycetota; class Phycisphaerae; order Sedimentisphaerales; family Anaerobacaceae; genus PLanc-01. The sequence continues at coordinate 3,984 of CBFDDG010000391.1, forward strand.
GCACATTGGTCATCGGGGCAAACGTCGTCACGAGCCCACGGAAAACGTCGTATCCGAACTGCTTCAAATCCAAGGATACATCGCAGACATCGGAAGGAAGCTGCCCGGAGAAGAGCATCTCGATTCTCGAGGGCTCTTCCTGCTCTTTCCGCCACTCTTCCAGGGTCACATCGTTCGGCTCATTGGGCTCCACAGGCTCGTTCGGCTCGTTGGGCTCATTGGGGTCAAGCAACCGGTGGTCCATGAGGAGCCGCTTTAGACGTTCGTCCGTCACAGAGTTGGGATCACGCCTCGGCGGAGGACTCAGCTTGGCGGCGTTCATTCTGGACAAGCGGTCCCTGGGGGCATCGAGAGAGGATTGAGCCTGAACGGGCCGGGGCCAGGATAAGAACAAGCACGTGAAGATGGCCGTACGCACGAGGGCCCGATACAGCCCGCGAACGCCTGGAGCGTCCGCCGAGTAAACCGGCTGTCGGCGGGAGCTTTGACTTGCCCACCGCATACCTTCCAAGAACGAAGAAATGCGTACCCGCGAAGGTATGCAGGGTCTCATGCCACACTCCTTTGTGTCACAACCAAGCCAACCAACCGGTTCGGTTCCAAACGGACATCCGGCCACAGCCGGCGCCAACCCAAAAATCAAGCACCAAGAATCAAATTACAGAGAGCACAATTGTGGCTTCGGCCTTCGACCGAGGCGGTTCTGAAAGGGCATTTTGCACGTTCCTTTGTCATTCTGCCCTTTGCTCTTTGATTTCCCATGGCCGCCGGCCACTGCGCATACAGATCGCTCCCCTGCTCCGCCCGGCCTTCACAGCAGGCAGACCAAGAATGCTGCTCTGCTCATCTTTATCGGACAGGCCGGCCGAAAATCTTGACCCA
>CBFDDG010000392.1:0-4842 GCA_965603505.1 uncultured Phycisphaerae bacterium
GGAGCAAGCCGGCGGGGAGCCGGCAGCCGACTGTGCAAAACAAAGCCAATACGCAGGGCCCGGCGACCGGGAGGCAGAGGCAGATCGTGCGAAACAAAGCCAATCCGGAGGGGCCCGGATAAACCGGCGTGCGGGAAACGGGGTGTGCGAGCCTATGCGGACGGCGCAAAACAAAGCCAATTCGCACGGGCGTAGCGGGCTCACGGCGACCGGTTCCGCTGGCTTGGCGAGGGGCTGAGGGGCCCCTGCCGTGGTCGCATGCGGGCGAAAACTAAGGTCCTGAAACAACTTGCCTGATCCCGCTGGGCAGACTACAATCGGGCCTGTAGCCGGTGGATACATGGGGTTTAGAAGAAGAGAACCGCGATGACCAAACAGTCGAACAGCCGAAGAACGAAAGCCATCTGCAGCTTCTGCGGGCGCTCTGGGACGCAGGCGGATACGCTGATCGAGGGGCCGGACAACGTCTTTATCTGTCCGGAATGCGTGGAGCTGTGCCACAACATCATCAAGCAGAACCGCCGACAGGTGGGGACTCGCCGGATCAGCGCCAAGGAGACGCCGAAGCCGCGCGAGATCAAGGAGTATCTCGATCAATACGTGATCGGGCAGGACCACGCCAAGCGGTACGTCTCCGTAGCGGTGCACAACCACTACAAGCGGCTCCTCCATAGCGATATCGGCGACAGCGACGTGGAACTCGACAAGTCGAACGTCCTGCTCATCGGGCCGACCGGAAGCGGAAAGACCCTGCTGGCCCGAACGCTGGCCCGCAAGCTCGAGGTCCCCTTCGCCATCTGCGACGCCACGACGGTGACGGAGGCGGGGTACGTGGGCGAGGACGTGGAGAACTTCCTCCTGCGGCTCCTGCAAGCGGCCGATTTCGATATCGAGGCGGCGCAGCGAGGGATCGTCTACATCGACGAGATCGACAAGACGGGCAAGACGTCGCAGAACGTTTCGATCACGCGCGACGTTTCGGGCGAAGGCGTGCAGCAGGCGCTGCTCAAGATGCTCGAAGGCACCATCGCAAACATTCCGCCCCAGGGCGGACGCAAGCACCCCGAGCAATCCTATATCCAGATGGATACCACGGACATCCTGTTCATCTGCGGGGGAACGTTCGTCGGGCTGGACAACATCATCCGGAAGCGGCTGGGCCGCAAGATGATCGGCTTTGACTCGGAGCTCACCGCCCAGGCTGATGAGACGGCCGAGTTGACAGACATCCTCCGACAAGCCGTTCCGGAGGACATCATCGAATATGGGATGATTCCGGAAATGGTGGGGCGCCTGCCGGTCATCGCAACGCTCGGGGCGCTCGATGAGGATGCGCTCGTCGATATCCTGACCAAACCCAAGAACGCCCTGTGCCGACAATACGAGCGGTTCTTCCAAATGGAGGATGCGGAGCTGGAGTTCACGGAGGACGGCATGCGGGCGCTGGCGCGCAAAGCCCTCACGAGGGACACGGGGGCGCGGGCCCTGCGGGCGATCACCGAGGAGCTCATGGTGGACCTGATGTATCAGTTGCCGGAAGAGGCCAAGCCGGGCAGGTACGTGATTACGCGCGACGTGGTCGATGGCAAGGTGGACCTGCACATGGCCCGACAGCAGGCCCGCAAGGAATCCGCCTGACGCCGGCGCTCAATCGAAGACTTCGACCTGCGAATAGAGAGGAAACAGCAGGTTGTATAGGAGGATGGCGTCGCCGTTGTACATGCGGATGCAGCCGCGGGAGCCGGCGGTGCCAATCTGCTCCGGGTCCTTGGTGCCGTGGATGGCGAAGCCCGTCCGGTCCTTGGCGGCCCCGGAGACGCCGTCGAGGGCGATCCAGCGCGACCCGAGCGGATAATCCGGATCGTTGGCCTTGTAGACCCGCCCGCTGTCCGGATCGGTCCACGTGGGTTTGATCAGTTTGCCGTTCTCGCGGACGCGCCATAGGCCGGTGGGCGTTTCATAGCCGGACTTGCCCAGTCCGACTTTGAAGGTGCGAACGTAGGTGTCTTGAAGGTAGAGATCGAGCGTGAACGTGGAGCGGCAAACCTTGGCATGGAACGGTCCCTTGAAGACCTTGATGGCGCGCCCCGCCTGCAGTAGCTGGGGTCGCGGAATGTTGTTGATCTTCATCAGGGTTTCATAGGGGACCTTGTGCCTGCGACCGATGATCTCCAGCAGATCGCCGGACTTGACCGTGTACGTGTCGCACAGCGTATCGCCCGGGAAGGCGGCGGGCCCGAACAGCCAATCGTTCGCCAGCTTCGCCATTTCGCTCTGGATGGTCTGCCGTTGTGGCGGCGTCATGGGCATCGGCAACAGCTTGTTGAGCCGGTCTCGAGCCTCGATGACCTCGCTGGGCCGAGAGCGCATCAGCGCCATGACCTCTGCGATGGCCGCATCCACCTGGGCATTCCCGGGGTTCGGCGCCGGCACCGGAAGCTCCGTCACTGCGGTCGGCTCAGGGGGCGTCGGCACGGCTGCCGACTCTGTATTGGAAGTCAACGATGCCAGCAGATCGCCATGGGCCTCGGTTTCAGCGGCCAGGCGGGGTGTGGGTTCGCCCACATTGCCGGCCGGCTGGGTGTCGCCCGACGGAGGGCCGGCGGCAGCCTCCCGGGGCCCTGAGGAATGCTGTCGAAACAGCAGGAAGCCGATGATGCCAAAGACAACCACGGCCAAAACCAAATACACGCCGCCACCCCTCCTCAGGCCGGTTCGGACATTCGTAAAACGTGAGAACAAACGAGCCATCCTATGCTCCTTTCTGCCCGTTGCAGTAGATCACTTCCTCGTCGGTCACCAGAAAATGGACGGGCTCATCGCTCTCCGTGGTCGGGATGGAATCGACGACCTGCTCGGCAAACACCAGACCACAACGGGATGCGACGACCTCCTTGTTGGCAAAGAACCGGTCGTAAAACGATCCGCCCCGACCCAGGCGATTGCCCCCGCGGTCAAAACCCAGTCCGGGCGCCACGACCAGATCGATCTCGCCGAACGGGATCGGCACGCTGGCCGTCGGATTGCGAAGCCCCATCGCACCGGTGGAGAGCCCGGTCTCCAGGGAGTTGATCCGGACGGGGATCATGTGACGCTGCTGCCAGGAGATCTTTGGAACGGCCACGGTCTTGTCCCGTTGCCAGGCGTGGAGGATCGCGTCGGACGTATCCAATTCGTGCGGGAGCGACAGATACAGCATGATGATGGATGCGTCTTGAAATGCCTCCGTCGCGATCAGATTACTGCACGCCTTTCGGCTCTTTTCCTTGCGCTGCTCGGGCGATATGCCAAGCAGGCAGTTGCGCAGCTGACCGCGCAATTCAACCTTCTCCATGGACTGGTTCCTGATTGCCATCGGCTCTTGCATCTTCAGACGTTTTGCCCCTGTTTATCAAGGTTTGCAGCCGCTGTAAATGCCGCATGATATTTTTCTCATGCCCGGCGTCCTTCGGGACATAGTAGGCCTTGGGCGATCCGGACAGATACTCCTGGGGCACAAATCCTCCCTCGAAATCGTGGGGGTATTTGTAGCCCACCCCAAACCCGGCCTTCCTGGCCGCCGGATAATGCGCATCCTTCAGGTGCGCCGGCACCGGCCTGATCGGCTCACACTTGACGTCCGCGGCGGCGTTCCAAATGGCCACGGCGCTGGCGTTGGACTTCGGCGCACAGGCGATATAGATCGCCGCCTGAGCCAGGGCCAGTTGCGCCTCCGGGAGGCCCACGAACTCCGAGATCTGCAAGGCCGCCGCGGCCAGCACGGTCGCCATGGGATCGGCGTTGCCGACGTCCTCGGCCGCACAGACCACGATCCGCCTCGCAATGAAACGGAGGTCCTCACCGCCGGCCAACATACGCGCGAGCCAGTACACCGTCGCGTCGGGATCCGAGCCTCGCATGCTCTTCTGCAGGGCGCTGGCGAGGTCGTAGTGCGTATCCCCCGTTCCATCGTACAGAACCGCCTTCTGTTGTATCGACTCTTTCGCAATCTCCAGATGAAATTTTATGCCCTTGCCGCCCATTTGGCTCATCTGGGAGAGCACGCCCACCTCCAGCGCGGTCAGGGCCTTTCGGGCGTCCCCGTCGGACATCTCCGCCAGGAAACGCAAGGCAGACTCGTCGGCGTCAACCTCGAGCCCGCCCAGGCCTCGCTCGCGATCGCTCAGGGCCCCGCGAAGCAGGACCAGGATCTCCTCGCGTTCCAGAGGCTCAAACCGGAACACGGTGCTGCGCGAGATGAGAGGCCCCGTCACGGAGAAATAGGGATTCTCCGTGGTGGCCCCGATGAGGGTCAGGATGCCGGCCTCGACGTCGTCGAGCAGAACGTCCTGCTGGGCGCGATTGAAGCGATGGATCTCGTCGATGAACAGGACGGTCCTTCCGGCGCCCGCCACGAGCCGGTCTTTGGCCGCCGCGATGACGTCGCGGATGTCCTTGACGCTGGCGGCCGGGGCGCTGAGGGAGTGAAACTTCGCCCGCGTTTGATTGGCAACGATCGTCGCCAGCGAGGTCTTGCCCGCTCCGGGAGGCCCGCAGAAAATCAAGCTGCTGAGCCGGTCGGCCTGGAGCATTCGCGTGAGCAGCTTCCCGGGCCCGAGGAAATGGCGCTGTCCGACGAACTCATCGAGGGTGCGCGGCCGCATCCGCGCCGCCAGCGGAGCCGCCGCGCGAAGCTTCGCTTTCTCCTGGGCGTCGAACAGTCCTTTGCTGACGGGGTCACCATCCATTCGCCCCATTATAGGGGGTCGCCACAGGCGTGTCGAACGTATTCGCGAACACCTGGAATCCGGGGTGCACGACAAGATCGTGGCAAACGCCCCGGATGTCATTGCGAGCCAGCCG
>CBFDDG010000393.1:0-4841 GCA_965603505.1 uncultured Phycisphaerae bacterium
ACGCATGTCAGACTGGTGATCAACAGCGCCTGGGGCAGCCTGTTGGGTCAATGCGGCTTGAGCGAGGTTCGCTTCTTTTGCATTCCCGTTCTTGCCCGGGAACCCCAGCCGGCCTCCGGTCAGGCGGATGTGCCTCCGGATGTCGTTCTGGGCTGGCGATCCGGACGCGAGGCGGCGTCGCATGAAGTGTACATCGGGACCGATGCCAGTGATTTGCCTCTGGCCGGCACCGTGAGCGGGAACAGCTATGATACGACACCGCTCGATCTTCAGTTAGGTGAGATTTACTACTGGAAGATCAACGAGGTCAACGACGCCGCGACCCCCGGTTCGTGGGAAGGAGAGACCTGGAGCTTCTCGACGCCGGAGTACCTTGTCGTGGATGACTTCGAAAGCTACGACGACGATGTCGAGGCCGGCACGACGATCTTCGATACCTGGATCGACGGCGTGACGAACAACACCGGCTCGACCGTCGGCTACTGGACGGCCCCGTTTGCCGAGCAAACGATCGTTCTCGGTGGCAAGCAGTCCATGCCGTTAACCTACGACAATTCCGCGGCGACCTATTCCGAGGCGGAGCGCATATTTGATGTTAGCCAGGATTGGAGCCGAGCCGGCATTCAGACGCTGACGTTGTTCTTCTACGGGACGCAGGGTAATACCGGGCAGATGTATGTGAAGATCGACGGCAAGAAAGTGGCCTATGCCGGCGCGGCGGACGCCATTGCAAAGCCGTGGTGGACGCAGTGGAATATCGATCTGGGCTCCGTCGGAGTCGATCTGCAGAACGTCACGAAACTGACTATCGGTATTGAAGGGGCCGGCTCAGGTATCGTTTACATTGATGATATCCGATTGTATCGTACGGCTCCTGTGCCTCCGCGCGAGGAGATCTGGCTGCAAGCCGAAGCGGCCGAGACGGTGACAGCACCGATGAAAGTCTATGACGACGATCCAACCGCCATGGATGGCAAGTATATCGGTACCGATGACGCTATCGGCAACAGCAGTGATAACCCGCCGACTCCCGACGGCACTGCGACCTATACCTTCACAGTGCAAGGAGGCGTCTACAAGATCTCCGGGCGGGTGATTATCCCGGGGGGTGAATCCTTTTGGGTCCGCATTCCGGGCGCCACTACCCAGACGCTCAACGATACTAGTGGCTGGGTGAAGTGGAGTGACCCGCCGCAGGGACACAATTGGCATTGGGCGGAGGTCTTCAGCGCAGATGACGGCAACGTGGTAGTACAGTTCACGATGGCCGCAGGGACGTATGAACTGGAGATCGGCTATAGAGAAGATGGGGCATGGCTGGACGCTATTGTCATCGAGTCCGTGGACTAAACGTGCGTGCCTGACGTCTTACCCGTAGGGGGCCTGGCCGAATGTGGTCCAGACCCCCTCCGGGCATCGACAAGCAGATCCCCGTCGAGTGTAAGGGCGGTTTTCATCGACAAGGCCGTATTGAGGTTTTGCCATTGGCCCGAAGAGCGGGGTCTGCGCTGTCTTCCTGAGCGGCCCTTTAGAGTCATCGCAGCAAGCCGCATGATCGTAGAGCGACAGACGGTTCCCGGGATTGGCTGGATTCGCAAATGGCCGGGAGAAGAAGGGACACGGATTTGGGTTGGAGTAGAGAAATGAATAGGAGAGCCTTCACACTAATTGAGTTGCTGGTGGTTATCGCCATCATTGCGTTGTTGATGGGCATTTTGATGCCGGTCCTTCAGACGGCCCGCGAACGGGCCAGGGACGTGATGTGCCGAAGCAACCTCAAGCAGGTGGGCCTGGCCGGCAGTATGTATGCGCAAGACTGGAAACAACGTGTTCCGCGCGGCACGTCCGGAGACGCGACGCTGGCTTGGTATAATGCGTTCATGACATACCTGTCTCAGAAGCCAATCGATAATGACTACCGGGCCGTGAAGATCTACCATTGTCCAAGCTATCCTCATAAGGAACAAACGGTTTGCTATGTCGTAAACGGTTGGGAGTTCACAGACAAGCGGGACCGGACCGGCCACGAGTTCGTTGGACACACACCGGTGACCAGTTGCAGGCGGCCGGCGGAAACGCTCTACCTGGTGGACAACGAGGACGGTCCCTGGCGTAAAGTCATCCGGTCATCCGACGACGAGGGAGTGGATACCCTTGACGTGTTTAACCCGGGCCACCTGCCTCAGTCCGAGAGTGAGGACTACGTTCTCGGTCGGCGAGTGGCACGAGGGCGACACAAGAGCAAGAGCGGATGCAACACCCTCTGGCTCGATTGGCACGTGGACTGGATGAATGCAGAGAAGGAGATGACCATCGAAATGTGGCGCTGGAAGAAGAAGTAGTAGGATGTGTCCCGGCAGCACGGACGTGGGCACGTGCCGTCCGTGGCGGGCGGTCACAGATCTTGGCAAATGGTAACGAGGAATGACGGGAACCATCATGGAGAAACGAGACGCGTTGATGATCTATGCAGTTGTTGCGATCGCCATCTTGACCGGACTTCCAACGCCGGTGCGGGTAATGGCAGGCGAAGAGTTGAAGGCCATTCCGTTTACGGACGTGACCGTCACGGGCTCGTTCTGGAAGGCGCGCCTGGAGACCAATCGAAAGGTCACCATTCCCTATAACTTCAAGAAATGTGACGAGCTCGGTTTGATTGACAACTTCGCCAGGGCCGCCGGATTCATGCCGGCCGATACGTTCCAGCCGAACAGGAACAATCGTCCGTCCCGCGAGTGTGATGTCTACAAGACGATCGAAGGCGCTTCGTACGTGCTGGCAAAACATCCGGACGTAGTGCTGGATCTGTACCTGGATAGCCTGATTGCCCAGATCGCCGCCGCTCAGGAGCCCGACGGGTACCTCTATCCGGTCAGGAGCTTCCTGCCTCCAGAGAAGATGGCGGGCGGAAACAGGAAGCGGTGGGAGGGACTCGGCGGCAGCCAGGAGTTGTACGCGGTCGGCCACCTCTACGAAGGCGCAGTGGCGCACTATCAGGCCACAGGCAAGCGTACGCTTCTGGACGTGGCGATCAAGAATGCCGACCTGCTCTGCAAAGTGTTCGGTCCCGGGCGATGCGAGTATCCCCCAGGTCACCAGGAAATCGAGGTTGGCCTGGTCCGTCTCTATCGCGTCACCGGCGACGAGAAATACCTGAACCTGGCCAAGTTCTTCATCGACGTCAGAGGACGTCCGGAGACCCATCGCCTCTACGGCGTCAACCACCAGGACCACGTGCCGGTGGCGGAGCAGAAGGAAGCCGTGGGGCACGCCGTTCGCGCCGCCTACATGTATTCGGGCATGGCCGAGATCGCGATGGCAACCGATCATCAAGGCTACGTGAAGATCCTCGATCGGCTATGGCATGACGTGGTTTCCACCAAGCTGTACGTCACGGGCGGGGTCGGCGCCCAGAGTAAGGGGGAAACCTACGGGGAGGCCTACAAGCTGGGCAACAAGACGGCCTACTGCGAGACCTGTGCCGCCATTGCCAATGCCATGTGGAGTCAGCGCATGTTCCTGATCCACGGCGACGCCAAGTACGTCGACGTGGTGGAGCGAGTCATCTACAATGGCTTCCTGTCCGGCCTCTCTCTCAGCGGTGACAGATTCTTCTATGTCAACCCTCTGGCCTCTGACGGCAAGCACGCACGATCCTCCTGGTTCACCACGCCTTGCTGCCCTACCAACATCGTGCGTTTCTTGCCCTCTCTCGCAGGCTATGCCTATGCCCAGGCAGGCGACAGGTTGTACGTGAATCTGTTCGGCGGCAGTACGGTCCGCACGACAATCGGCGCCAACAACGTACGCCTGATTCAGGAAACGGAATATCCATGGGATGGGAACGTAAGGATTGGGGTTGAGGCCGAGCGGGCCCAGGAGTTTGCCATCTACGTCCGCATTCCCGGCTGGGCGCGGAATCAGCCCGTTCCCAGCGATCTTTATCGCTTTGCAGAAACGCGCCCACGTGAGGTGGGGCTTGAAGTGAATGGCGAGCGCGTGCGCCAGCCAAGGATGGAGAAAGGCTTCGCGGTCATCCGCCGAGAGTGGAAGACCGGCGACACGATTCATCTGCATCTGCCGATGCCGATTCGCCGCGTACGGAGCCACGAGAAAGTCCTAGAAAACCTCGGCAGGGTGGCGCTTCAGCGTGGCCCGATCGTCTATTGTGCCGAAGCTATCGACAACAACAGCCAGGCCCTGATTCTGCCTGATGACACGTCGCTCAAAGCCCTGCCTCGCGCGGATCTCCTCGGGGGCGTGACGGTCATTACAGGCCCGGCAACGGCCTTGTCCAAGGGAACAGACGGTGCGGTAACGGAAAGGACATGCACGCTGACGGCCATTCCTTACTATGCGTGGGCCCACCGAGGCAACGGAGAAATGGCGGTCTGGCTGCCAACTTCTGCACAGCATGTGAAATGATAACGATACCCTCTGTTGGCCAGGTCAACGACACACCGATCGTCAACCCGGCAGTGCAGCCATAAGACACGCGACCCATTGGGCCGATAGACAAGGACCGGCGGGTAACTTCAGCCGCTGGGCTTTTCTTGCACTGCGTTGTGCGCCTGTCAAGCACCAATGGGACCACTATGGGAATCCGGAGAACTGATCGACCAGGTTCCTGGCCTTCTGGCTCATCCATTGGCCGTGGGCCTGCTGGATGATCCCCACGACCTCCACCTGCCGCGTGGCGTAGTGGATGCTCACCAGAGCCATGTGCCGGGTGAGCCCGGAGAGGGTGTAAATTTCGTGCGTAAAGAAATCGATAGCGGCCAGGGATTCCCAGTAGGATTTCAGGAACTCTGACCAGCGGGTCTTCCTAATGCCACGCCCTA
>CBFDDG010000394.1:0-4827 GCA_965603505.1 uncultured Phycisphaerae bacterium
ACTCCCACACGCGGCAGGCAAGGACAACCGGCCTGCGACGACTCCTGGATCTTAACTCGCGCCAAACCCTCACCATCCCATTCCGGGACCGCAAAGATGGTAACATGGCCCGAGTGGCCGGTCAACAAGGCCGAGCCGGACAAAAGAGTTGCGTTTTGCCGATGGTTGTGGGAGCATGGTGGGGACGCCGGGGTCGGAACCGGGACCGTTGAATGCCGTGTAGGAGGTTTAACCTTTCTGGTAAGGGGGTTCAGCCATGCAGCGAAAGCAATTCACAAGACGTCAATTCATCGAGAGATCTGCCCTCGCAGCCGGGGGGATACTTCTGTCGCCGCTGGCGGCTCGGGCGGCGGGGAAGATGACGGCCGTGGACCAGGTGCCGCTGGGCAAGACGGGCCTGAAGGTCAGCCGGCTCGGGATCGGCTGCGGGACCAACGGTGGGCGGGTCCAGCACGGTTTGGGCCAGGAGCAGTTCACCCGGCTGATCCGCTACGCCTACGACCAGGGCATCACCTACATCGATATCGCCCGCTCGTATCGGACGCACGGGATGCTCCGTGAGGCCATCAAGGACCTGCCGCGTGAGAAGCTTTTCATCCTGACCAAGATGGGCGGCGTACCCGACAACCCCCTGGAGGAGATCGACAAATATCGCCAGACCTACGGCGTCGATTATCTCGACAGCCTGCTCGTCCATTGCACGATCACGCCAGACTGGGATGACCGGCGCAAGCGGGTCCTGGATGCCATGCAGGAGGCCAAGGACAAGAAGATCATCAAGGCCCACGGTGTTTCCTGCCACAGCCTGCCTGCTCTGGCGCGATCCGTCGAACTCGACTGGGTGGATGTCCACCTGGTCCGCATCAATCCGCAGGGCGCTCACATGGATACGCCCCGATCAAACACGTGGAACGCCAGGAGCAACGAGTCGCACGTCCTGCCCGTGATGGAGCAGATCGCCCGGATGCGCGACAAGGGCCGGGGCATCATCGGCATGAAGATTGTCGGCGAGGGCGATTTCACAAATCCCGGGGATCGCGAAAGGAGCATCCGCTTCGCCATGCAGTGCGGCCTGCTCGATTGCGTCACCATCGGCTTCAAGAGCCCTGCCGAAATCGACGAGGCCATTCAGCGCATGAACAGCGCCCTGGCCGATATGGCGTAAGCCGAGACGCACGAAATGCAATATGCCGACCGAGCTTTCTACAACAGTAAATCGAGAATCGTAAGTCGTCAATTAACACGGGAGTCCAGAATGAAGCATCGCTACCTTGCCGCCGCAACACTGTCTATCGCCGTATTGACCTTTGCCGGACTGATCGTTCATGCCGGAGAGAGCAATAAAGTGAGCCCTGAATTCCGAAAGCAGTTCATCGAAAACTTCCAACGCACGGGCCTGAACACTACGCCCGGCGACGCTATGATGCTCCGCATCCTGGTCGAGAGCTCCGGCGCCAAGCGCGGCGTGGAAGTCGGCGCGGCCAGCGGCTTCGGCGCCATCAACATGGGCATCGCCTTCGAGCGCACCGGCGGCCATCTCTATACTCTCGAGATCGATCCGAAGTGGGCCAGCCAGACCCGTGCGAACATCAAGAAGATGGGCCTGGAGAACAGCGTCACCTGCATCGAGGGCGATGCCCTCAAAACGCTGCACGACATCAAGGGCCCCGTCGATTTCATCTTCATCGACGCGGTCAAGAGCGACTACATGAAATACCTCAAGATCATCGAGCCCAAGCTCAAGCCGGGTGCTGTCGTGGTCGGCGACAACGTCATCCGATCGGCCCGGGCCATGCGGGATTTCCTCGAATATATCGAAACGAGTCCCGACTATGATACCGTGATCATCCGAGCCTCGATGGAGAAAAACGACGGGATGTCCATCAGCTACAAGATTCGTTAAACTGCAAGAGCAGCCGACGGGCGTACCGCTGTGGACGCGAGCGGGCCGCACGGCGAGGCTGCATGCGACAGGGACTTTCTTGCGGGTCCCTGGGGAGGTAGTATGAGACCGTTTACACGGCGTTCGTTTCTCAAACAGACGGGCGGCATCGCTTCGGCCACGGCCGTGGCGCCGCTGCTGCCCATGGGATGGTTCCAGTTGGCAATGGCGGATCAAGAAGGCTACTTCGAATCGACGTTCGGGATCACTGATGACCTGTCCCGGCGGGTGCTCGCCCGCGCCCTGGCCAAAGGCGGCGACTACGCCGACCTGTACTTCGAGCATACGATCCGCAACTGGGTCATGCTCGAGGACGGCAAGGTCAACCGGGCCTACGGCGAGGTGGCTTTGGGCGTGGGCATCCGAGCGGTCAAGGGCGATCAGATCGGCTACGGCTTCACGCAGGAGCTGACGGAGCCCTCCATGCTGGCTGCCGCTTCGACCGCCGCCACCATCGCCGACGGCGGGGCGAATCAGCCGGCCGGGCAGTTCACGCCGGCCAAATTCAAGAACCACTACCCGCTCGAAACGCTCCTGACCTCCGTGCCGATCGAGTCGAAGCTGCCACTCGTGCAAGGGGTGAACGACAAGTGCTTCGAGCTCTCACCGCTGATCGTCAAGGTCAACGCCGGCTTCCACGACGAGCAGAAGCGCGCCATGACGGTCACGAGCGACGGCGTGAAGGCCGAGGACCTGCTGCCGAAGAGTTACCTGTTCGCCCTGGTCGTGGCGGGCCAAGACGGCAAGTACGAACGGGCGTGGTGGAACGTCGGCGGGCGCAAGGACTTCTCGTTCTACACGCCGGCCGTCGTCGAGGACCTGGCCAAAGCGACGGTCGACCGGGCCGTCGTCCTGTTCGAGGCCGTGCAGCCGCCGGCCGGCGAGATGCCCGTCGTGCTCGGCCCCGGCGTCACCGGCATCCTGCTGCACGAGGCCATCGGCCACGGCATGGAGGCCGACTTCAACCGCAAGGGCATCTCCACCTATGCGACCATGATCGGCAAGCAGGTGGCCGAGCCGTTCGTGACCATCATCGACGACGGCACGAACGAGGGTCTCACCGGCTCGCTCAATATCGACGACGAAGGTATCCCCGGCCAGCGGACCGTGCTCGTCGAGGACGGCATCCTGCGCAGCTACATGCACGACCGGATCTCCGCGAAGCACTACAAGGTGGAGCCGACCGGGAACGGCCGGCGGGAGAGCTACGAGCATTACGTGGTGCCCCGTATGAGAAATACCTACATGCTCGCGGGACCGGCGACGCCGGAAGACGTGATCAAGAGCGCCGGCAACGGAATCTACGTCCAGGACGTCGCCAACGGGCAGGTCAAGATCGGCGAAGGCGATTTCGCCTTCTACGTGTCGCAGGGCCGCCTGATCGAGGACGGCAAGCTGACCGCGCCGATCAAGGATGTCAATATCATGGGCAACGGTCCAAAGATGTTGCGGAACACTGCGATGGCGGCCAACGACCTGGAGATGTCCCAGGGCGGCGCCGGATTCTGCGGCAAGGATGGGCAGGCGGTCCCCGTCGGATTCGGGCTGCCGACCTGCCTGGTGAAATCAATGACGGTAGGTGGCGTAAAAGCCTGATGGGGAGAGACGAGTCCATGAACAGAGAGATGTACGATTTGGCCGGCTGGGCGATCAAGACGGCGAGGGCCGCCGGTGCCGATGACTGCCGCGTGAGCATTAGCAGCGAGAGATTCGTGGAGATCGGCTATCGGCAGCGCAAGCCGGAGACGATCAAAGAGGCCCGACAAAAAGGGCTCTCCATATCCATTTACGCAAACGGCCGATACTCTAACCAGAGCACGTCGGACCTGCGACGCGAAGCCCTGAAGGACTTTCTCTCCCGCGCCGTCGCCACGACCAGGCTCCTGGCGGAGGACCCCTACCGGACGCTGCCCGACCCCAGGTATTACGAGGGCCGGCCCGACGTCGATCTGGGAATCCGGGACGCAAGCTACGAGGCCCTGACCGCCGAGGGCAGGCATGCGATGGTGAAGGCCATCGAGGACGCCTGCTTAGCCAAGGGCGGGGCGAAGGCGATCTCCGTCACGGCGAGCCAGCACGACAGCCATGCGGAATCCGTCGTGCTGACCAGCAACGGCTTCGAGGGATACCGTGAATCGACGGTGTTCTGGGCCGGCGCGGAGATGACGGTCCAGGGCGAGGGCGACCGCCGGCCGAACGGCTACCATTTCGCGGCCTCCGTCCGGAAAGATGGCATCGGCTCGCCCGAGGAGGTCGGGACCGTGGCGGCCGAGCGCACGCTCGATTTGCTGGGTGCGCGAAAGATCGACACCGAAACGCTGCCCGTCATCATCGAAAACCGAAACGTATCGAGAATCCTCCGCGGCCTGCTCTCCGCCATGTACGGCCGCAGCATCCAACAGAAGCAATCCTTCCTCGCCGACAAGAAGGGCCAGAAAATCGCGAGCGAACGTCTGACCTTGATCGACGACCCGCTCATCGTCGGCGGTCTCGGCAGTCGCCTCTACGACGGCGACGGCTTCGCGGCGAAGAAGCGCGTCATGATCGAGTCCGGTGTATTGAAGGACTTCTTCGTGGACTGGTACTATAGCCGCAAGCTCGAGTGGGAGCCGACCACCGAAGGCCCGTCCAACCTCGTCATCCCGCCCGGCAAGCGATCCGTGAAGGAGATCATGAGGGACCTCGGTCGCGGCATCCTGGTCACTGGCTTCATCGGCGGCAACTCCAACTCGACCACGGGCGACACCTCGGTCGGCATCATCGGCCGGCTCTTCGAATCCGGCAAACCCACCCAGGCCGTCGCCGAGATGAACATCGCCGGCAATCACCTGGAGTTCTGGCACAAGCTCGCCGAGGTCGCCAACGACCCCTGGCCCTACTCCTCC
>CBFDDG010000395.1:0-4818 GCA_965603505.1 uncultured Phycisphaerae bacterium
GTGCCGAACGTCCCGGCCTTGCGGCCGTGCAGGGCCGAGCCCAACGCCTCGCAGCTATCCTCCACCAGCGGCAAATGACGTCGCTCGGCTATTTCGCGGACCGCGTCCATCCCCCAGGGATTCCCAAATACCTCCACCGCAAGGATGGCCTTCGTCCGGCTGGTCACAGCGGCTTCGATTTCGTCCGGGGCCATATTCAGGCTCGTGCCGTCGATGTCGACAAAAACGGGCCTCGCCCCGGTCATCATAATCGGCGTGGCGGAGGCAATGAACGTGAAGGGCGTCGTAATCACCTCATCGCCTTCGCCGATCCCGAGCGCCCGCAGGCTCAGGAACAGGCCGCTCGTGCCGCTGTTGACCGCGACCGCCCGCCGGCGACCGAGATAGGAGGCGAACGCTTGCTCGAACTCTCGCAAGACCGGCCCGAGCGAAAGGCTCGGCGTGCGAAGCACATCGACAACGCGTTCGATCTCACGCTCCGTGATGTCGGGCCGGGACAACGGTATCCGCATGATATTTCCCTTCCTGCACAGTCGGCACCACTGCCGAAGGGGACATTGTAAGCCGTGTGCGCCGCTCGGGAAACCCTTTTCATCCCATCGCCCGCTGTGGGGCCGGTCCCATCATCCTGGATCATGCCGGCCGAGTTTATGGGACCCGCCGATACAAAAGGGCCTCTCGACCGCGTTTGGAATGCGAATTACGCGTAGATGGCTAAATCCCCGCTCCTTTCGAGCCGAAAAAGGGATGTAGCACAAGCGTACTGATATGGGAATCACACGATGGCAAAAGGTAAGAACGTACTGACGACGGGTGATGTCGCGAGAATCTGCAATGTCGCACCGCGAACGGTCTCAAAATGGTTCGATTCCGGCCAGCTCGGAGGGTATCGCATTCCGGGCAGCAAGGACCGACGCATCCCGCTGAACGAACTCGTCCGCTTCATGAAGGCCAACAACATACCGACGGAGGCCCTGCCGGCCGGAAGGGTGCGAGTCCTGATCGTCGACGGCAGCGCCGACTCGACGCCGGACCTGATCGATGGCCTGAAGGCCAAAGGAGACTACGAGGTTCGAGTCGCGAGCAGCGGTTTCGAGACCGGGGCGGCCCTCCAGAAATTCTCGCCCCACGTCGTCCTGATCAATCTGCTCGCCAACGGGACCGACGCCCACGGCTTGTGCAAGAGCATCCGCAGCATCGGGGAGTTCGCCGCCATCAAGATCGTCGCGCTGAGCAACCACCTCAGCAGCCAGGAGGCGACCGCCCTGCTCCGGAACGGTTTCGACGCGTACGTCCCCTACCCCACCGACACCCCCGAGATCATCAAACGAATCGAGCAAGCCGCCGCGATCACCAACTGATCGCGTGACCGAATCCCGCTCGAGCTCCGCACCGGGGACAGTAGCCTGTCAGGTCGCACCCATTGCTGCCTCAAGCTGCTGTTCTCCGCGACCGTCCATAGAGAGGCATCCTCAAGTCCGCCTATATATGTAATGGCGAGTCAGGCGGAAGGGTGGGCGAGTTTGAGGATGGGCGCCGGAAGAGAGATCTTCCACTGGGAGATTCCGCTGACCGCTGAGTCAGAGGATAACGGGTGGCGGCGACAACCGAAGGTCACTGAGAAGCCGCCTGTGGCTCGTACCCGTCCGTGAGTGTGCGGAGGAACGCAACGATGTCATCCACCTCCTGCTCGGTCAGGCCGAGGTCACCCAACTCCTCGCGGTTGACGTTTCGAGGCACCTCCGGTGCGGGCCAGGGGCCGATATCGCGCGTATTGTAGAATACCACAACTTGCCGGAGTGTCTTGAAGATGCCATTGTGCATGTATGGAGCGGTTACGGCGACGTTCCGAAGGGTGGGAACTCTGAACTTGCCGTTTTCCTCACGCATCTCCACGACACCACCCAGACCCAAGTCCACGAACTGCTCGCCGTCGGGATTGAGTGACTTTGGCAAGTAGTAATAGGGATTCTCCGGGTTCTTCGGCACTCCAAGATTGTCGTACGTGAAGTCCGTGAACAACGGGGGCTCTTGATTCGCACCTGGACCGCTCGGGTGGCACTCCGCGCACTTCGCTTTCTTCTCGTCTTCAAACAAGGCTAGGCCCCGCATCTCCTGGTCGGTCAACTTCACTTTTCCCTGAAGAAACAGGTCATACTTGGAGCTGAACTGATTCAGTTCGTGTGTGCGTTCGTACGCGGCAATTGCGTCGGCCACGAAATCAAACGCTCGATTCGGATCGACAAACGCCTCCGGTCCAAACACTTCCCGGAAGAGGTCGACATAGGATGACCGCTGCACCTTGGTGACAACCCCCGCGGCATCCGGATTGGCCATCTCGAGAGGATTGAGGAATGGAAGCTTGGCCTGTTCTTCCAGATCAGCAGCTCGCCCATCCCAGAACAATCCGCCCACGTAGTGTTCCTCATTGGCGTCGTAGTGCAATGGGGGACTGAACGCCGCATAGGCGGCAATCAAGTCGTTGCGATTGCCAAATCGGTCCGGGTGCACGCCGCGGGAGACCGGCAGCTCGGCATCGGGTTGGCCAAAACCGGTCTCGGCGGAATGACAATCGGCGCACGCCTGCCCCGGCGGCGTGGAGAGATTCTTGTCCAAGAAGAGCTCCTTGCCCAACCGCTCCTTCGCGGTCATCAGACGGTTGGCCATGTCTGCTCTGCCGTCCTGCAGTGGAGTCGGTTTCTCCTGACGGGCCGCCAGTCGCGCCGCTGGGATGAGAACAACTGCCAGCACAATGCGAAATGTGATCGACCGCATGCTTTCTGCCCTCTGCTCTTGCATGTCCCGACATCCCCATATGAGTTCATAAACAGCACTTCTGCGCGCTACGCTTTCCATGATACCTCAACACGCAGCCAAATTTCAACGCTTACGTCACAGGGGCCGGTGGTATTGCACGCGGTATGAAGCTTGCCTTGACCGCCAGCGCACTCTATGGGCAGCCATGCGTCAGCCGGACACGTATGGCCGGTGCGAAGGTTTGGGCGTGCCCCGGTGGGAACATGGAAACCGACGCGGGAACTCGTGGCAGGCGTGCGCGGAGCCGCCATGCGGGAATCGGCAGACCGCGTTCAGTAGTCCTTCAGGTGCTCCATCCAGGGGGGCCAGTCTTCGTGGGCGACGCCGCCGGCGGGCGTCCATTCGTTGTCCGTTTTGAAGTTGCGGTGCCACCGGAAGGTCCAGATCTCCTTGCAACCGATCTTGCGAACCGACCAGTCCAGGAAGATGCAGTTCGTACCGCCCTGGTGGCGGTCGATGCAATAGCGGCTCATGCTGCTTCCCATGTCGTCGAAAAACTGCGGGGGCGCATCGTGCTCTCCGGGCCAGCCGTCGATCCACGTGCTGTCCATAAACAGCGGGATTCTCGCCCCGCCCGGCACGTTGGGCGTTCGCCAGAAATTCTCCGGAGGCCCGGACGCCTTGTCGTCCGGCGGATTGCTGGCCCAGCTATTGACCGCGTAGCTGCCACCGGTGAAGGAATCGCCGTTGTTCTGCCCCCACGCGTAGAACGTTCCGCCGGCCAGGTGATTCCACGTCGCGTTGCCGGCCGTTCCGCCCGCCTTCTCCACGCGGTTGCGAATCGCGCTTGGGCAGAAGTTGATCATCTTCTCCTGGTAGTGTTCCTTGAGGGCTCGGTGCCATTGCGCGACATGATTGTCGTGGTGATTGCCGGCGAGGAACAGGCCGTCGTTGTAGTCCGTGTACATCGAGAAGATCAGGCCCCATTGCTTGAGGTTCGACTGGCACGCCACGGCCCGAGCCTGCTTCTTGACCTGTTGCAGCGACGGCATCATGATCGACATCAGCAATGCGATGATGGCGATGACCACCAGAAGCTCGATCAGCGTGAAACCGGAGGGATTCAGGGTTGGCGAGCTACCATTTGCCGTTCGCCGTACTGGCGGCCGCGACTTCTTGGGATTCACCGTATCGTCCGGCATTTGGACCTCTGTCATGCCTCTGGGTGGCGAACTGTGAGTGACGGCTAATAGTCCTTGTACTTCCGCAGCCACTGGGGCCAGTCGGTGGGGTCCACGCCGCCGGCCCTCGTCCACGGGCCGTTCGTCTGGTACTCGCGGTGCCACTTCAACGTCCACAGTTCTTTGAGCCCGACATGCCGGACCGACCAGTCGCAGAACGCGAGATTCGTCCAGCCGTTATGGCGATCGATGCAGAAGTGGTTCATCTCCGCCTCGCCCACGGTCGGGCTGCCCCAGGCAAAATCAAGCGGATTCTGAACCGGGATGTCACTCTCAAAAGGCCATGCATCGTGCCAGGTTGAATCCCCAAGGAGGGGGATCCGGTTGGCATTCTTCAGGCCTTGCGTACTTTTCCAGAAGTACTGGACCGAGCGCCCTCCATTGCGGTCCCTGAGCATGTAGTCGGTCCAGTTGTTGGCTCCGTAGCTGCTGGCGAAGTCCTTCTCCGCCCCTTCCCCTTGAGTCGGGTAGCGATTGGCAATCGGCAGGTGCCAGGCCTTGTAGGTCCCCCAGTCACCATTATCCAAGACAATCCGAGTGGCCGTGGGACAGAACAGCATCTTCTCGTCTTTATAATAGGGGCGCAGCGCGTTCATCCAGAGGCCATACGTAGCGGGTTTCCCGGCGTTTCGCGCGTGGTGGTCGTAGCCCTGCCCCTCGTTAAAGTACCCGCCATTCTCGTCCGTGTAGAGCTTGTACAGCAGGCCCCAGCTCTTGAGGCGGGACATGCAGGCGACGGACTGGGCTTGCCTCTTCACCCGGCCCAGCGCCGGCATCATGATGGACATCAGCAGTGCAATGATGGCGATGACCACCAGCA
>CBFDDG010000396.1:0-4807 GCA_965603505.1 uncultured Phycisphaerae bacterium
AGTCCCGGCGGCGGCTTCATCATGAGCCGGTGCATCGAGATCGACTTTCCGTTGATGACGGTGGCGGCGTAGTACCGGCCGTTCGTGCCGGTGGCGTGCCAGCGGAAGCGGTTGAGCCACTCGAAGTCGGCCGCGTCGACGATGGCGTACTTGTGTTTGGTCAGCGGGATGTGGCGGACCTTGTCGTTCGGCGGCTTCGGCGGCGTCGTGCGGACCGCCGGCTCGCGCCTCGCGCGGAAGTTGCGGCAAGTCCCCGTCGGCAGGACGTCCCGGAACTCGCCCGGGCTGTCGGGGTGATTGATGCACGTCGGCATCGGCGGCCAGCCCCCGCCCGACTGCTGACGCATCCACTGGGCCAGCGACGGCCGTTTCGCGTACACACAGGAGTAACACGTTCGCTTGCTCATCCGTACCTCCATATCCTGTTGTTCGTGTCGAGAGCTCTGCAAAAAGGAGATTAGGCTTATATTGGTCAAGGAAATCGGCTTTGGGATTTCCTTGGGCAATCGGGCGGACTCATGGCAAATCAAGCACATGGCGTTTCCGAGGGAAAATCGCGAAGCCAATTTTCCCTTCTTCAAGCAAGCCTAATCTGCATTTTGCAGAAGCCTATTCCCATCTCAAACGCGGCGGGCCCAAAAAAGGCGCGCCTCCATAAATGGCGCCGAATTGCACGAATTTCGCGAAAATGCGCGCCCGAAAACGGGCGCGCCCGCTGTAAGCCTTTGCAGCCACAGGAATAAGAAAATTTGCAGTGACAGGCGTTTTGGGTCCTGGAGTGTTGCACCAATTTTGCGAATCCTACCTAATGACTGGGGATTCGCTTGCGTCCCTCCGCCGTCGCCGCGGGCCTCGATTTCGCTCGGAACAGGCTCGCTCGGCACTCGTCCCTCGAACGAGCTGCGTGACACGCGGCACTCCGGGTCCGGCGGGATCTCTGGGGCTCGCATGTCGCGGGGGGAGAAGATTTTCGAGCTTTTTCGGATTCTTTTGTGGACAGCGGACAGGCGGGGGCGTATACCGGGGCAAAGTGCATAGTAAGGAGTACGCTTTCATCCCTCGGAGTCTACCCCTTTTGACCAGTGCAGAGGGACAGTCTATGTATGGGCCCGGTGGGCCCAGGGAGTCCAGCAATGCCAACAGGAACGGTGAAATGGTTTAACGCAGACAAGGGATTCGGGTTCATTTCTCCAGATGACGGCGGCGATGATCTGTTCGTCCATCATTCGGAGATCAAGACCAGCGGGTACGCCTCGCTCGAGGAAGGCCAGAAGGTCGAGTACGAGATCGGCGAGGGCCGGAAAGGCCCGTGTGCGACCAGCGTCGTGCCCAGCTAAGGGACCGATACGGCTTTGCGTTGAAAGGCCCCAGGCATCCGCCGGGGCCTTTTCTCTGCGCCGACGAGGGCGACCCCGAGGGCCATTGTTGACCTCAACGGTCGGCAGGCGGGCACGAAGGCCGCGCATCGATATCCCCTTGTGGAGGCGCGGATTACGCGGCGGGGCCGGCGTATTCTGGGCCAATTGTTCTTGACAGCGGGGCGGCCGGATTGATATTATAGGGCGTGTGGATACTTGTTCCGGAAGACCGTTGCACAGCAGATAAGCAGTGAAAACGGGAAAAATTCGCCGGGGCAAGGTGATCCTGCGTGTTGGATGGGTGCTCTTTCCTTGGCGAGGGTTGGAGGTGATTGCGGCAGATAGATCCTATTTTCTCCGTGAGCGTTCATTCTTATATTCCGGGTCTATTGTGCCGAAAAGAGCGACAATGGACCATCGACAGCGGCAAACACGACGCAAAGAGGGCAGGCATGTTGGCGGGTGGCCAATGAGTGCCCGGCGTACAATTCTTCTTGGGTGAGATGGAGGGCGATCATGCACAGGAAACTCATCTTGCCTACGCTAACGCCGTCTTTGAACATGCTTGTTCGTGCGGCTCGCGGTCGTTGTGATCCCCTCAAGGATGGTGACCGTCTCGCTTTTCTTCAGTGACGTGTCTGACATAGGGCGATTCAACGTCGTTTGTGAGAGAGTGTTGGGTAACGAGCGGAAGTCAACTGGATTAGGTCGCAGAGCGACTGAAGCTAAGGAGCAAGGATCATGAGAACTCGACTGTTGTGGTTGACAGCTCTGTCTCTGGTGTTCATGGGATTGGGTCCCGTCTACGCCCAGAACGGAGTGGTGAATCTCTTAACGAATGGTGGTTTTGAGGACGGCACGGACAATGGCTTCGGTGGTTACGGCGACAATACGCGGGAAGTGGTTACAGAGTTAGTAGGCGCCGCAATCCCCGAGGACGTGATTGAAGGAAACTACTGCCTGCATGTGACCGTGAATTCGGCGGGGGCCAACTTTTGGGATGGGGCCGTGGACACGTTCAGCGGGGTGTTTGAGCAAGGCAAGAAGTACACGCTTTCGGCTTGGCTCAAATGCAAGGAAGGCACACAGCCGATCAATTTCAAGCCGGAACTGGCACAGGACCCATGGACGGGATATGGCGAGCAGGAGATCACCATGACCGACGAATGGGCGGAATATTACATAACGACGCCCGTCATGACCGAAGATGTTGGCCCCGCGGGGATCTCACTCCACATCCAGTATGCCCCCGGCGAATTCTGGATGGATTACGTGTGGTTTTATGAAGGCGACTATGTCCCAACGACGTTCGGGCCCAGAGTGGAACCTGAGAATCCGAGCCCTGAAGACGGCGCGATTGACGTGTCTCAGGACGTAGTGCTGAGCTGGGACCCGGGCGTGTTCGCCGCGACGCACGATGTGTACTTCGGCACGAGTTTCAATGATGTCAATAATGGAGATGGGAGCGTGCTGGCCAGCCCGGGCCAGACCGGGACGACGTTCGATCGGGAAGGGCTTCTCGACTTTGGACAGACGTACTACTGGCGGGTGGACGAAGTCAATGCACCGCCGGACTCCAGCGTTTTCGCAGGCCCCGTGTGGAGCTTTACGGTCGAGCCATACACGTATCCGATCCAGGACGTGACGGCCACGGCGAGCTCCGCCACCGCGGCCAAGGGCATGACGCCCGACAAGACCGTGGACGGCTCGGGTATGGACGGCGACGAGCACTCGACGCTGGACTCCGCCATGTGGCTCAGCGCTCCGTTCACACCGCTGCCGGCCTGGATTCAGTATGAGTTTGACGATGTCTACAAGCTCTCCGAGCTATGGGTGTGGAACTCGAACCAGACGGTCGAGACCTTCATCGGTTTCGGGGCCAGGGACGTGACGGTGGAGTACTCGCTGGACGGCGCCGAGTGGAGCACGCTGGGCGATATGGAGTTTCTCCAGGCCCCCGGTGAGGTCGGCTACACCCCGGATATAACCGTGGACCTGGCGGGCGTGCAGGCGAAGTTCGTCCGACTGACGATCGGGAGCAACTGGGGCAACATTGTGACGCAGGTGGGCCTGAGTGAGGTGCGGTTCTACTACATTCCCGTCAAGGCCCGGCAGCCCAATCCCGCTTCGGGTGACAAGGATGTGCCTCTGGATGTGGTCCTGACGTGGCGGCCGGGACGCGAGGCCACTTCGCACGACGTATATTTCAGTGATGATCGTGACGCGGTTGTGGATGGGACGGCGCCGGTTGAGAACGTCAGCACGGCTCGCTTCGAGCCAAGCGGGCTCGAGTTTGGGCTGAACTACTACTGGAAGGTCAACGAGGTGGGCGATGCCGGCGGTCCCGCTGTCGAAGGGGACGTCTGGAGCCTCTCCACGATCGAGTACTTCGTCGTGGACGACTTCGAGAGCTACGACGACGATATCGATGCCGGCACGACCATCTTCCAGACCTGGATCGACGGCCTGACGAACAATACCGGCTCGCTTGTCGGCTACTGGGAGGCGCCCTTTGCTGAGACGAGCATCGTTCACGGCGGCAGGCAATCGATGCCCATGGATTACAACAACGTCAATTCGCCCTATTACAGCGAGGCCGAGCGGACGTTCGATCCCGTGCAGGACTGGACGGTCAACGGCGCCAACGAGCTGAGCCTCTGGTACCACGGCTACCCGGTGGCGTTCGTCGAGAACGCCGATGGCAGTATTGCCATGAGCGGCTCGGGCCACGACATCTACGACGCGGCGGACGACTTCCGCTTCGCCTACAAGCCGCTCAACGGCGACGGCTCCATCACTGCCCGGGTCGACAGCCTGGTGAACACGAACGCATACGCCAAGGCCGGCGTGATGATCCGGGAATCGCTCATGGATGACGCGCGGTGTGTGTATATGGTCATGACGCCGGTCAATGGGGTCGAGTTCGGGCGGCGTACCTTCATGGGCGTGACTCCCGATACGGACGGTGCGACCGGTGTGGCCGCCCCGCAGTACGTCAAGCTGACGCGAAAGGGCGACGTCTTCACGGCCCAGTACTCGGCCGACGGCAGCGCCTGGCAGGACCTTACGACGGCCGACGGCACGGCGGTCTCGATCTCGATGACCGGCACTCCGCTGATCGGTCTGTGCCTGACCAGCCACGATGCGGCTCTGGTGACGGCGGCGGAATTCTCCGAGATCACGTCGAGCGGTACGGGCGCGTGGCAGGTGGCGGCCATCGGCGACGACCCGCAGCCGGGCAACGATGCCGACGATCTGTACGTCGCGATCCAGGACAGCACCAACAAGATCGCGGTGGTGACGAACCCGGATCCGGCGGCGGTGAACGCCAACGCCTGGACCGAGTGGAGGATCTCGCTGAGCGATCTTGCCGGCGTGAACCTGACCAGGGTCCAGACGATGTACATCGGCGTGGGCGATCGCGACAACCCGCAGCCTGACGGCGCCGG
>CBFDDG010000397.1:0-4784 GCA_965603505.1 uncultured Phycisphaerae bacterium
TGTCGTTTTGCTCTTTGGACTTTGCTTTTTGATTTTCCTCTGGTTGTTGGCTTTCGATCACCAGTCGAGTTCCGCGATGATGGGCGTATGGTCGCTGGGGCGTTCGGCGGCCCGCGGCTCTTTGTCGATGTAGCACCGCCTGCACATCCTGGCCACCGGTTCGGTGCCCATGATGTGGTCGATCCGCCAGCCGCGATTCTGCTCAAAGGTCCTGGGGCCGCGGTAGTCCCAGAACGTGTACTGGCCCGCGTCTTGGCAATGCAGGCGGAACAGGTCCGTAAAGCCCCAGGCCACGACGCGCGCCATCGCCTCGCGGGCCTGAGGGTGAAAACAGACGTGTTCCAGCTTCGTCTCGGGCTCGTAGACGTCGATCGGTGACGGGGCTACGTTGAGGTCGCCCACCCAGACGACCGGATCGGTCGGGGCGAAGCGTTCGCGGAAGTACGTCAGGAGCCGCTCGAACCACGCCAGTTTGTACCGGAACTTGTCCGAATCGGCCATGTAGCCTTGCGGGACGTAGGTGTTGACGATCGTCAATCCGTTCACGGAGGCCTTCACGAGTCGCGGCTCGTCTTTGGGCTCATCACTGAGACCGAACTCGGCGCCCTGAATCGGGTGGCGTGAGAACAGTGCGACGCCGTTGTAGCTCTTCTGGCCTCGAAAGACGGCTTGGTAGCCGATGTCCCCGAAGGCCTGGGCCGGGAAATCGGGGTCCTGGACCTTGGTTTCCTGAACGGCCAGTACATCCGGCCGGTTTTTTTCGAGCCATCCAACGACAATTGGCAATCGGGCTCTGATGGAATTGACGTTGAAGCTGGCGACTTTCATGTCATTTCTTTCGATGCCGCACCGGTGCGACGCTGCTAACGCAATTGATGCCATCGTAGCAGCCGAGCGGGTCATGTCGCAAGCACATTCGATATCTGCGCGCCGCGCCCAAATCAAGAGTCAAATGGCAAGAAGCAAAATTGCGGATTCGGCCTGCGGCCGAGGATGGTTTGAGGCACCGGCGGAGCGGGCATCTCGGACAGGCCGAACGCCATCTACTTTGGCTTGCTGACCTGGCTTTGGGTCGAGTCTTCTTCGTCAGTCACGTCCTGCATGTCCACGGAATCTGCGGCGATAGCGTCGAATGCGCTCATCGGCCGGCGCAGCGTGTCCTCGTGACCCTGTATTCTGTCAATGATGGCGTAGCTCTCGATGATGGACAGCAAGCTCACCAGGAAGCTGACCATGCTCTCGGCTCCCTGATTGCCGTTGACGCCGCCGGGCATGAGGCCGTCGGAGCAGCCCTTGGTGCGGAAATCGTACAGCGGCACGCGCAGATCGTTCGTGCCGAGGAACCAGTCGAAGGCCGTTCGCTGAAGGTTGAGAAACTTCGCATTATTCGTGACGTCGTACGCGGCGCGGAGCATCATGACCATGGCGGCGGCATCGATCGGCTGCTGATCGAATGTGGCGCGAGCCTTGCCTCGTTCGTACCAGCCCCGGCAGCCGATGAAACTGAAGTGGTCGCCGTCGAATGTGGTTTCGAGGAGGAAGTCGGCTGTTCTCGTCGCCATCTCGATGTACTTTTCATCTTCGAGGATCATCCCGGCGGCAAAGAGCGCGTGCGGCAGGATCGCGTTGTCATACGTGAGGATGTCTTCGAACCAGTCCCAGTCGGGATAGTGCGACTCGTGGTGCTGGGCGAGCAACTCGTCCGCCGCCTGCTCGAGCTGCCGCTTGATATCGCTGGCTCCCGGGAACTGTTTCAGATAGTCACACATGCCGAGGATGGAGTAGGCCAGGCTCCTGGGCGCCTGCCGCGGGACGTGCCCGACGGACTTGTCGAAGCAGTCCTTCACGACGGACAGATACGCCGGGGACGGCGGATTCGCCAGGACCGTGCCCAGGGCCCAGAGGGTTCGGCCGAAGCCGTCATGGGCCGGCTCATGCGTCCGCCAGCTTCGATTGAAGTCCATGAAGTTCCGGATCGTGCCGTCGGCGTTCTGTGCATTCATCAGGAAGGAAAGGTAGATATCCAGGAGCCTCAGCGCCTGCGGGTCGGGATACTGCGTGTAGTATTTGATCATGGCGAGGGCGCCTCGCGCGTTGTCATCGGTGCAGTAGCCATGGGCCCGATTGGGAATCGTGAACTTGGCGTGCTGAAAGAGCCCGGTGTCGTCCGTAAGCTTGATCAGGTGATCGAGAGCAGGCTCGGGGACCTCGATACTGGAGATCGTCTCGGCTGCCGTCAGTGTGTTCCCTCCGGCGATCCGGATCGGCAGTCGGATGTCACGGAACAGCTTCCAGTAGGCTTGTCCGACCTTCGGCCACGTCCGCGAGCGCCCGTAATCGTAGGCCTGCCTCCGCAGGGAGTAGAACAGAGTGTCATCCTGCAGGATAGCGATGATGGCCTCTGCCAGTTTCGTGGAGTCCCCGAACGGGACGAGCTTACCACGGTCGTCGGAGAGCAGCTCCGTCGCCGCCCAGTAGGGAGTGGAAACAACCGCCTTGCCCGTGCCGACGGCGAAGGCTAATGTGCCGCTGGTCAACTGCTCGCGGCTGAGGTAGGGCGTAACATAGATGTCCGCGGCGCACAGGAAGTTGTGCAGCTCCTCATCATCCACGAACCGGTTGTGAAAGATGACGTGATCCTGGAGATTGAGGTCCTTGACGAGTTGCTGCAGACTGAAGCGGTACGACTCGCCCTCATGTTTCAGCACGGCCGGGTGCGTCATTCCGAGCACGATATACATGACCGAAGGATGGGCCTCGATGATCTGGGGCATGGCCCGCAGCATCGCCTCGATCCCCTTGTTCTTGCTGATTAGGCCGAACGTCAGGATCGTCTTGCGTCCCTCAAGGCTGAACTTGCTCTTGTAGTAGTTGCTGTCGACAAAGGGCAGATCGGGGATGCCGTGGGGGATCAGGCGGATTTGTCGATCGCGGATGCCATAGATTTTCTGGAGCATCGTGACGCCCCGCTCGTTCATCGTGACGACTTTGTGCGAGCACTCGCACACGTCCATCAGGGCCCTGTAGTAATCCGGCGTCGGTTCGTCGAGAACCGTATGCAGCGTCGTGATGACCGGGGCCTTCAGCCGCTTTAGTAGCAGGGCCAGATAAGCGCCCGCCGATC
The DNA here is from genome assembly GCA_965603505.1 of uncultured Phycisphaerae bacterium. GTDB lineage: Bacteria > Planctomycetota > Phycisphaerae > Sedimentisphaerales > Anaerobacaceae > PLanc-01. Next base: position 3,125 of record CBFDDG010000397.1, read on the forward strand.
CCCCGAACAGGCCGAATTCGTGCTGTACCGAGACCATGTCCACATGGCTGAAGTTGATGTAGTCGGCGGCGCAAATGTAGTCGCTTCGGACGTTCTGGCGAATCTCGAACTTGACCGGGTCGCTGTACCGCAGAGTGTCATCGGACCGCATGGTGACGACAAGAGGTTCGAAATCGCCCTTGGCCGCTGTGCTGGCGCTCCTGATCAGGTCCGAGGTGAATGTTGCGATACCGCATTTTCTTGGGGGGAAGGTGGAAATGAAGACGACTCTCTTCTTTACGTCCTTTGCCATGCGGGCCATGATATAGGACGCATACCCGCTTGTCAAGCCATCTGGTTTGCGGTGATTGCCTTTGAACTCCAACGTGATTCCCTTTGCTTTACCGGCGGGCCTTGCCTCCGGCCCACATATGCCGGTAATATTGTATGTATAGCAATCTGAAGGTAATGGTCGGGGATTATGAACTCTCGGTGTCTTCCGGGTGTAATGGCAGTGATAGGACGGAGTTCAAACTGGCAAGGGGCGCAAGAATTCGCACGTGATCGAGAATTTTTGCGTTTTTCCGGGCACAGACCCTTGGCATGCCCGTAGAATAGTATAGTAATGTGATGGGAATTATAGGAGTCCAGAGGAATGAAGCTATCGACACGAACGCGATACGGGATGCGGGCCATTATCGAATTGGCCGGCTACGAGGGGGATCGCCCGCTCCAACTGAGGGCCATCGCGGAACGGCAGGAGATCTCGGTCAAGTACCTGGAGCAGTTGATGAGCCTGCTTCGTTCGGCGGGGTTCGTACGGAGCGTCCGGGGCTCGAAGGGTGGGTACATCCTGGCCAGGCCACCGGAGCAGATCACGCTGAGCGAGGTCTTCCGCTCTCTCGAAGGGTCGGTAACCACGGCTGAGTGCATCGAGGATGAGGATTATTGCCAGCGCTCGGTGGATTGCGTCGCACGGGAGGTCTGGTTGAAGGTGGAAGCGGCGATCCAGGGCGTCCTGAGCCGGATTACACTGGCCGACCTGGTGAAGAAGACCCGATCACACGCATCGAATTATCAGATTTAGCCGTTTGGAGGCGAACGATGAGCGCTGTATTCGAGGATATTGCGGCGGCCGTGGGATATACGCCATTGGTGCGTATCAATCGATTGGGCTCGGGTAAAGCTCAGGTACTTGTCAAGCTCGAGTCGAAGAACCCCTGTGGCAGTATCAAGGATCGGATCGCCAAGTACATGATCGAGGCGGCCCAAGAGGCCGGGCTCATCAAGCCGGATACCGTGATTGTCGAGCCTACCAGCGGCAACACCGGCATTGGGCTGGCATTCATCTGTGCCGCCAAGGGCATCTCCCTGACGCTGACGATGCCGGAGTCGATGAGTCTGGAGCGCCGAAAACTGCTGCAGATCTTTGGCGCGAGAATTCTTCTTACGCCGGCCGAGCGGGGAATGGCCGGAGCTATCGAGAAGGCCAACGAGTTGGTGGCGGGGAACCCGAATGCCATCATACTCCAGCAGTTCAAGAATCCGGCGAATCCCAAGGCGCACCGAGAGACCACGGCCAAGGAGATTTGGATCGATACGGACGGCCGAGTAGATATACTGGTGTCCGGGGTTGGGACCGGCGGCACCCTGACCGGCTGTGCCGAGGGGCTTAAGGGAA
>CBFDDG010000398.1:0-4781 GCA_965603505.1 uncultured Phycisphaerae bacterium
CCGGGCCTCTTGAGAAGTTGCAGGGCGCAAAGCACTCCCGCCGCGGCGTCAGCCAGCAGAATCAGTACAAATACAATTGTCTCCGATGCAGACAAGTCGAGCATCTTCAACCTCGTTTCCACCTTCGATTGCGGATTCGAGCCGCCGCGAGGACCCTTAATCCCCAGGCCTGCTGATCGTTGCTCCTCCGGTCAGCCAATATATCGCGGCGCCGCTTTCTTTAGTTCCCTGCGGGTTGACAGAATCAGATAGTCGGACACCCCGGCGGCCTCGCTCATTCGCTCGATGGTCCGCCGGACCGCCTCCTGCGTTGGGCCGTGCACCATCGTATACAGGCTGTATTCCCAGCCCGGCGCGGTCTGCCGCTCGTAGGCATGGCTAACCTCCTCGAAGCCAGCCAGAATGGCTCCTACATCGGCGATGCGCTCCGGTTCGACCTTCCACACCACCATCGCGCCCTCGGCCAGGCCGACCCGGAAATGATTCACGATGGCGCCCATTCGCCGTATCGTGCCCCCCCGTCTCCAGCGGTCCAGAACCGTCAGTAGCTCATTGGTGGGAATGCCGATCGTGTGAGCCATGTCGCTGTAGGGCGTACGGCTTGCGGGCAAGCCGTCCTGCAAAGCGGCCAAGATCCTGTGCTCAATATCGCGACCCGGCTTCTTCACTTCCCCTGGAATCCTCGATGGATGCGGCGGGTCCGTTGCTTCACCCCACATTCCCGAACTCGATAATATCCGGAACACAGTCACTGATTATGCGCATGTGGGTTCGCAGACTCAAGTCTTTTCGCCTGCCGATTACCATCAGTAAAACGTTCCAGGATCATTGCGTCGGCCTCAGCAGCACCTGCCAGAGATTCACGGCCTTCCAGGTACCGGCATTGGCCGCGCGGAGCTGCACGTGATGGACGCCGGGCTGGTCAAACTCGACCCGGCCGAGCTTCACCATCTTCGGCTTCGTCCAGTGGCCGGTGCTCGGGACATCGGCCGTGACGGACTGCCCCGCCGCCTCGAACGTCACCTCGCTCGGCGACACGCCGGCGAATTCGCCGTACACCGCGTAGGCGCCGGCATCGGAGACCGTGAGCAACCAGTGGAGCTTCTCCTTCGGGTTGTCCCAGAAACCAACGTTCTGCCGGCCGCTCACCTTTGACTCCAGAACGATCTGCTCGCCCTCGAGGACGGCCTTGTCGACCGGCAGGGACACGACGTTCTCCGGCCCGACGAATTCGGCCGAGCCCGTCGTCTCGATCTTGAAGACAACCGCCAGATCGTCGGGCTTCTCGCCCGGCGTGCTGAGGACCAGGCCGTCCTCTCGCCGCTCGTACTCGATCGCCTCCCGACTGCCCAGCATCGAGACGCCCGTCACGCGCAGATCGCCCTGCAGCTTGTCGGACGCGAAGGAAGTCAGAACGACTTGCGTATTCGCGCCGGGCCAGCCGAGCGTGGTGGCGTACATCGTCGAGCCCTTGCAGGTGTAGCGAATGTCCTGCGGGGTGTACCCGCCCTTCATGCGGACGAAGTGGCCGCCCTTCTCCATCCGGGTCGGGCCCTCGCCGTAGGTCAGCCACGGCCGCGTCCCGTAGATGGCCTGGCCATACTTCTTGAGCCACGTGCCGATGCCCAGGAGCACGTCCCTCTGCTCCTGCGGGATCGTGCCGTCGGCCTTCGGCGAGATGTTCAGGAGCAGTTGCCCGTTCTTACTGACGATGTCGATCAGCACGTGCAGCACTTCGGCGGTGTCCTTGATCTGCAGGTCCTGCGTATAGCACCAGCTCCCCTTGCTGATCGTATCGTCGGTCAGCCAGACGTAGCCGGTGAGCCGGTCGGCCCGCCCCTTCTCGAAGTCGTCGACCGCGACCGCCCGCGGCAGATCCTGCTTCGTCGTCACGACCACCTCCTGGCCCCACTCGGCGGCCCGGTTGAAGTAATACGCCAGGTACTCCCGCTGATACTGCTGCGGGATTTCATCGAACCAGGCGTCGAACCACATCAGGTCCGGCCGGTACTTATCGATGACCTCGACGAGCTTGCCCTTCCACATCTCGAGGAACTGCTCGCGGGGCATGTAGCCGTAGAGGATCGCCTGCTGTGGATCGTCGAGCAGCGAGGGGAAGTCCTTCTTGACGAACTCGTAGTGCCCCGTCCAATCGCCGTCCTTCCGCCACAGGCTGTTGCGGGCGTGGTGGAAGGTTGCCACGAACTTCATCCCGCGCTTGCGGATCGCCTTCTCCAGCTCGCCCGTGATGTCGCGTTTCGGCCCCATGTCCTTGGCGTTCCAGGGCGTCACCTCGCTGTCCCACATGGCGAACCCGTCGTGGTGTTCGGCGACGGGCCCCGCGAAGCGAGCCCCGGCCTGCACGAACAGCTCGGCCCACTCATCCGCGTTGAACTTCTCGGCCTGGAACATCGGCACGAAATCAGCGTACCCAAACTTGGTGGGATCTCCGTACGTCTCCATGTGGTGTTTGTACTCGCGATTCGCCTTGATGTGCATGGTGCGCGGGTACCACTCGCTGCCGAACGCTGGCACGCAGTAGACGCCCCAATGGAAGTAGATCCCGAACTTGTCGTCCCGGAACCACTCCGGCGCTTCCGTGTGCTTTGCGAGCGACTCCCACGTCGGCTCATACGCGCTCTTCGCAGATGTGCAGCCGACGCAAACTACAATCGCCGCAAGAACCCCGGCGGCCCAGGCAACACACCAACTCGACTTTGCCATGATCCGTTTCCTTTCGTGATGGTTTGCGATTTCCATTCAGTTGGCATTATGCCCGCTCGCCTGCACGATGACAACGGCCCATCGGCCGCAAGTCACGGCACCGGCGCCAACTGCAGTTGATACACGTTCACGGCCTTCCATGAGGACGGCTCGGCCGCCGCCAGGCTCAGATGATATACGCCGGGCTCATCAATTCGGATGCTCCCGAAGCTCACGAAGACCGGCCGGAACCAGCCGCGGGTGCGGGGGACCTCCACCGTCGCCGACTGACCCGCGAGGGCAATCGTCAAACTGCTCGGACCGCCGGCACAGGAGAACTCGCCGCGAATCTGCCACGTACCGGGGCGGTCGAACCAAGCCAGCCAATGGATCTTCTCGCCCGGATTGTCCCAGAAGCCGATGTTCTCCCGGCCCTCGTTGACCTGGGGCTTGATCTTGCGGCCCTCCAACGTCGCCTTCGCGGGCTCCAGGCCGACCGCCCCGGCCATGCTGAATCGGGCCTCCGCGTGCAGCCTGATCTGGAAGCCCTCGAGGCGAAAGACAAAGGCGTGGTCACCCACCTCGCTCTGCGGCGGCGCGATCACCAATTGATGCGCGTCGTTGATGCGATGCGCCGCGCCGGCGGCCGAGCCGAGCAGATCGACACGACCCTCGCCGGCGAGTTGCATCGACCGGATCGTGACATCATCCTCGGGCCGGCCGAGTAAAATCACGTAGACGGTCTTGCCGTCCTTGCTGCGTGTGAAGCGGATGTCGTGAGCCGTGTACGGCTTGTCTTTGTTTTCGCTGAACCCGCCGCCGCTGTTGCGCGTCGGGCCTTCCCCGAAGGTCAGCCACGGACGCGTGTTGTAGATGGCCTCGCTGTTGACGCGCAGCCACCGACCGACCCCGCGCAGCAGCTCCCGGGCGTCGGGAGGAATCGTGCCGTCGGCAGCCGGCCCCACGTTCAGCAACATACACCCGTTCTTGGACACGATATCCACCAGGACGTCCACGATCTCATCGACGGATTTGTAGGGGGTCGATTTCTGATGGAACCAGGGGCCGATGGACGTATCCGTCAGCCAGGGATACGACGTAAGACGGTCTTCCCGCCCCCGCTCGAAGTCCAGGATGCCCGTGTGTTCGTGGAGATCGTGATGCTTGTGCGCCACGCCGACATCGATTCCCTTCCGCGCCGCCCAATTGTAGTAGTCGGCGAACATCCGCCGCTGATACTGGCCCGGGATGAGCTGGCCCAGGCCGAAGTCGAACCACGTCAGATCGGGCTCGTACTTGTTCACCACTTCATTGACCATGGCCAGCCATCTGTCCAGGTAAGCCTTTGAGGGGGGCGTGCCCGGCTCGTGCGGCTCGCCGTAAAGGTCGGCATACGTGCCGCCGCCGGCGTCGAACTTGTAGGCAGGTTCGTAATACTGCCAGGCGAAGGCATGATGAAATGTCGTGACATACTTCATGCCGCGTTTGCGAATGGCCCTTTCCAGCTCGGCGGCGAAATCACGCTTGGGACTCTGGTCCATGCTGTCCCATCTCGTATACTTCGAATCCCACATCGCGTAATTGTCGTGGTGGATCGCGACCGGGCCCGCGAACTTCGCCCCGGCCTGGGCAAACAATTCCGCCCACGCCTCGGCGTCGAATTTCTCCGCCTTGAACAGTGGGACGATGTCCTTGTAGCCGAATCGATTCGGGTCTCCGTATTTCTTGCGGTGGTACTCGAAGGTCGGACTCTCGCGCACGTACATGTTGCGCCCGTACCACTGGACGCCGTCCGGCCCATCTTCAGCCCCGACCGTCACCGGCCCCCAGTGGGTATAGATCCCGAACTTGGCATCCCGGAACCACTCCGGCGCCTCATGCCTCTGCAACGATTCCCACGTCGGCTCGTACCCATCCTTCGCAGAGGTGCCATCGTCGAAAGCCACAACCGCTGCAAGAACGATCATGCAAAAGATGCAAGTGCTTCTCATGATATTTGCCCCTTATATGATCCTACTATGGGCGCAGCGACGCGCAAAAGGCAAGAGGGCAGGCAACAAAAACGCGACGTTCCTGAA
>CBFDDG010000399.1:0-4759 GCA_965603505.1 uncultured Phycisphaerae bacterium
GTTTCGTCTGCGGAGCTATCGCCGCCGTTGAGGTATTCGCTACCGGTGACGGCGTTGTACTCGTTGAGGATCACATCGGCCGCCCGGGCATTTCCCGAAAGCAGCGACATCGCGACAAGAAGACTCAGTATGCTGACCAAACGCATGAATCCACCCTTTCCTTCTTTTTAGTTCGAAGCCGAGGAGCAACGACATCCATGACAACACAAAGCTTGGGGCTGCGGCCATCCTGTCCGCCCCATTATAGCACAAAGGATCACGGCGACACGGGTGTGCCGGCGGCCGACCCGCTCCGGGCCACGGGCACAGGCAGCGGCTCGATCCGCCACATGCCGTCCGGCCGCACCTGCATCACGCCGGAATCCCGATAGAATTCGAGCATCGCAATCACATAATTCACCAGCGCTTGCGCCGCGTTGTCCTTCGCATCGTAAAGAGCCTGCAGCGCATCGAGGACCCGCCGGCTGCTGGCCTGCCCGTACTGCATCAGCACGGTCGTCCTGTCGATCCGCTGCTGAGCCAGCGACAGCTCTTTGGAGGCAACGTCGTACCGTTCGGCCGCTTCGATCAGATTGCGATGAGCCCGGCGCACCTCCAGCGACACCGTGTCAATGCCGAGATCGTAGTCGCGCCGAGTCTGAGCCGCGGCGATCATCGCCGTCCGATACGCGTGCTGCTCGGGCACCCGGTCCAACGGCAAATTGGCGACTGCGCCGGCCGTGATTCTTTCATTCGCCGCGTCCCACGCGGGAACGTCCGCACTCGCCACAAGGTTCAGTTCCGCCCGCAACTGATCGGCCGCCACGTATACGTGTCGTTGCCCGTCAATAACGGCATCAGCGAGATTCACCAGATCGAGCCGTCGAACGAGCGCCGTCTCGATCACTTCATTCAGGGCAAACTCGGGAACGGGAATCCCGTCCTTGCGAATTGCCTCGATCACCGCCGCGTCCAGCGAGAACTCCGCCGTCGTTGGAAGAGCCAGTGTGATCTTGAATTCATCCAAGGCCTGCTCGTAGGCCTCTTGCGCCTGGATACGTGCGTCCAGCGCGCCAAGCCGATCCTGCCGGACCTCACCCAGCTCGTGCAGAGGCAAAATGGCCGCATCCGTGAGAGCCGCCACCCGACGCTCCAGCTGCGCGAGGGCTTCATAGTGCTCTTGGGCGTTTCGGCTCAGAGCGAACAGTTCCGCCACCTGGTAGTACTGGCTGACAACGGATACGACGAATTGCTGGCGAAAGCGGTTGAACGCGCGGATCTGATACAGGGTGTCCCGCTCGGCCTGCGTCAGGTTCTCCATGACCACGAGGGGGTCGCTGCCTCGCAGCAACGGCTGGGTCAGCGTCCCGGTGAACACGCCGGCCAATCCGCTGTTGCCCGCGCCGGCTAAAATGTCCAGCCAGGCGAGCCCGACTTGCATACCGATCTGCGTACCGGTGGCGAGCAGCCGATTGAAGCCGACATTGGCCGCCACCTCCACCGCCTCGTCGCGATCGTCACGCTCGTACATCGCGCTGCCGCCGCCGAAGAGGTACGTTTCATAGCCATGACGGACCAGTCGCAGGTCCAGTGCCGAGAGATACAATGCGTCCTTCTGAGCCTGATACTCGCGATTGTACGCGGTCGCCAGAGCTACCGCGTTCGGCAGGGACACGACCCCAGAGGACGGCACGGCCCTGCTGATGTGAATGGCATCGGGGTCCGGCGGAACGTCACTAATTCTATAGTTCGTCTTCGGCCCGAATTCCGGCTCCCATTTCTCGTCGATGGCTTTGTAGACCCTCTCATCCGCGTCCTGCTTGTAGTTTTTCGGACCGCATCCCACGAGGGTCACGAGGCTGCCTGCAAACCACAGCAGGCAAAGCCACGCCCATCTTCGGTTGTCTGATGCGTCCGCCATTCTCAAGACTCTCCGCGTCGATCCCCGTCACGAGCGGGATCCGTTTCTACAGCCCCCGGATCCCGACAACCTCGCCTGGAACGAGCGAGAGCCCCGGCGGAACGTTGATGAGAACCGGTCGCCCCCACTGGGGAATCGTGGGGTTTCGCCACAGTCGCTGCGGCATAAGCTCAACCGTGGGGCCGACCGATAGGACCGACGCCTGGGCGATCTGCGGCGGTGTTCGGGTCTTGACCAGCTCCACCGGCATGCGCTCCCGAACCAATTCCAACTGCTGCTCGTTCACATAGGCCACAATTTCCGTCGGCTGGGACTGCGAAACAGCCAAAATGGGATCTCCGGCCGCCACGACCTCTCCGGTCCGCCGCAGCACTTGCTCGCCCGGTCGCTGGTGCAGGACCTCGTTGTCCTCGGCGTGAATCGGAATCACAACGCCGTCGATCGGTGATTTCAACTCCACCGCTCGACGCGACCTCAGGGCAGCAAGCTGTTCCAGCAGACCCTTCATTAACTGCTCCTGCACCTTGATTTCCTTGCGGATCGCCTCGAGCGCCTCGTTCACCGACTGTTTGGGCACCTCCTGCTCCGCGAACTCATCGCGTCGGCGCTCTGCCTCTTCAAGATCCGCCTTGGTCTGCGCCAACAGCCGCTTGTCCTCTTCGATTTTCCGCGCCAGGCTCTGATGCTGGACCTTGGCCCTTTCCAGCTCGTAAGGCACGATCGCGTCGTCTTCGAGCAGCTTCTCGCGGACTTTCACCTCCATCGCCAGATCGTCGAGAGTCACCCGCTCGGATGCGATCTGCCCCTGCAGCTCGAACATGCGCAGGCGTGCGCTCACCGCATCGCTGATGAACCGGCGATAGTTGTCCTCACGGCTGATCTGGAGACTGGCGGCATCCATTTCTAACTGCTCTTGCGTCGGGATCAGCAGAGCCATGAGACGCTCGGCTTCGGCCGCAGTCGTATTGAACTGCGCCGTCAGTTCCGTCTCGATCATCTGCTCATTGTCGAGAATCGTATTCACAACCGCCAGCGTCTGCCCCGCCCTGACAGGCTGGAACAGTTCAACAGAGATGTCCGTAATGCGCCCCGTACTGCTGGCCGCAATCTGGCGGACTTCCCCGCGAGCGATCCCCACAACCTCAAACCGTTGCGATCGGTGGCGAAGCAGCAGGACCACGCTCGCCACAGCCGACAGCCAAACGACCACCGGAATCATGTGACGCAGATAGGAGCGCCGAAGCTTGTGATTGTTTCTGTTTCTTCGTTTCATGCTTTCCTATGGCTGGTTAGACCTCGAGCAGCTTCTCCTGCATGGTCAGGCTGATCCCTTCAATCCCGTCGATCTTCTCCAGTTCCGAGATGAATTGCTCGTTGCTGGCGGCATTGCGAATCATGATCTGGTAGGCGTACTCCGCCGGGCCTCCGAAACCGCTGTCCTGCACGGAGATCAGGGTGAAATTCCCGCAGAATCGCCGCAGGACACCGGGCACGGGATGGTCCGGCCCGATGGGGCCCCGCAGGCTGAATCGGAGGAATCCGTTGTGCGGCTCATGCGAGCCAAAATCCGTGAAGAACAGGTAGATGGCGATCAGGCTGAGAACGGCCGTCCCCGCGATCGCGGTGGCGTACCGATGCGAGCCTGCCGCCATCCCGACGACCAGGGCCGAAAAGATGAAAGCGATGTCACGCGTATCCTTGATGACGTTCCGGAAGCGGACGATCGCCAGCGCCCCCATCAATCCGACGGCGGTAATGATGTTGTTGCCGATCACCGCCATCACCATGGACACGACCACCGTGATCAGGATGAGCGACTGCACGTAGGAGCGGGAGTAGGACAGGCCGCTGTGTGTGATGTAGTACACCCAGGCAAGCACCTGACCGAGCACGAACGCCAGCAGCAGCGACAGCAGGATCGTCTCCGGATGGAACGGTCCGCCGCCCATGGGGGTTTCATCCATCAGTTGCCACAGTTTATCCATACCACGTAGTCCTCAAGGCCGGTCCACAGAAACCCAGTTGGCTCGCCTGTTCCATGGACGTGGCAAACTTGGAGATCGAACGCGCCTCCAGGTTGAAGTGCCGCACCAATCGGGTCAGCCAACTCGGATAACAACCGGTGAATTTGATCTCCAGAATCGCATTGCCCCTTGTCAAACGATTGTGCTGCCAGCCGGAGCCGCCCAAGCGTACGTACGGCTCGCTGCTCACCTTGTAACAGAGCTCCCGGTCAAAAGTCACTCGCACCCGGTTCTCCGAAGTGCTCTCAAATGCCTGCCTCATGTAACGAATCAGAATCATTGGGCCGGCGTGAATCGTCGCCGTATAGAGCTGGAACTGATTCAAGGCCTCCATATCCGTCGTAAAGCCCTGCGGCGGCAGCGACCGGCCCATCAGCAGGGTCGGCACATCGCGGTCCATCACCCGGGCCCGGCTCTTCAAGATCACGCGGTTGATCCGCCGTTTAATCTCAAAGAAACGCGGATAGTCGGGCTCGTCCGTGTAGCTGCGAATCCGCAGCTTGAACCGGTTCCTCAGCCCCGTCAAGCTCTCCCGACACAACTGCAGGTCCGGCGAATCCAGGTACAGACTGACAATCGGGTACATCCCGCCCCGCTGCAGCTTCGAGTAGCGATCCGGCTGCAGAAACAGACGCACGTAGTGCGTTATCGCCGCTGCTTCCGCCTCCGTAACGAGATATTTCATCTCAAATCGACAGGCGAGCATTCCGTCGACAGCGACCTTCTTCGCCAGCGGCGCAGGACGCACCTTCTGCTTGTCTTTCGGGTCGACACTCCTGTCGGGCCCCTTGTGTTTCGATGGGCTCGCGATCAAGCCCACCTGCCTCGCGGAACT
>CBFDDG010000400.1:0-4758 GCA_965603505.1 uncultured Phycisphaerae bacterium
GGCGTTGTAGGCCATCGTCAGGGCGTCCGGCACGGGGATCTTCTTGCCCCCGGCCATCACGATGGGAACCGGACAAGAAGCCGTGATCGTCTCAAAGCCGTCCGGGACGTAGTACGTCTTGATGATCTGGGCGCCGAGCTCCGCACACATGCGGCAGGCCAGACGGAAGTAGCGGGCATCGCGAACCATGTCCTTGCCCACAGCCGTGACGGCCATCGTCGGAATCCCGTAGCGAAGGCCCATGTCCACCAGCCGGGTCATGTTGTGTACCGAGCGGGTCTCGAACTCGCCGCCGATGAAGACCTGCAGGGTGATTGCCGCGACATTCATGCGAATCGCGTCTTCGATATCGACGGCCAGCTCTTCATTCGACAGCTCCTTCAGGATGCTCGGCCCGCCGCTGCACCGCATCACAATGGGTTTCGTCAGCGTCGGCGGCACCGACGTCCTGAGGATCCCCCGGGTCAGCATGAGGGCGTCGGCGTGGTACATCAACGGAACGATCTTCAAATCGATCCGCTCCAGTCCGGTCGTCGGTCCCTGGAAGTAGCCATGATCGATCGCGAGCATGACCGTTCGGCCCGTCTGTGGATTGAATATCCTCGATAGCCGGTTCTTCATCCCCCAATCGAGAGAGCCGGCTCCCCTGAGGAAGAAGCCCCGGGTCTCCATGGGAACATCTTCGTAGAACTGTTTTGCCTCTTTGCCCGAGTCAGCTTCCGGCATGGCCTTCTCCTTTTTACCATTCCCCGCCTTTGGCACCTGCGTCGGCGGCATCCATGTCCAACTTTGCTATCAGAGACACGCCCCCGGGGCCGACCGCCGCCAGGGCCGGCGTCGCACCTGGGGCGTTCGATATCCCCGTCCGAGCGGCTAACGCCTGGCTCATCGCACCTGCCGTCTCATCAAACCGATGGGCAGCCCTCTTAGGGCCACCATTGTTAGCACATCCGGCGCGTCGTGTCCATGCTGTTTTTGTGGATACAATCCGCGCATCTGCTTTCGTGGCTGGCTTATGTCATTGCGAGGAGCGTAGCGACGAAGCAATCTCTACCGCGGATAGTCGCGGAACTTGCGAAATGCGGTACTATCTGCGGCTTGGATGGCGTCCCCATTCGCCGCGGCGGGCCGGGTCATAGTCAGGGTTGGGGGCGGGCATGGCCGCATCGACGGACTTCCGCCAGGCGGCCAGTTTTCGTTGGAGTTCGGACGCCTTGGCGGGCTGTTGGGCCGCCAGATTGCTCCTCTCGCCGATGTCCTCGCGGAGGTTGTAGAGTTCCAGGCGCCCGTCGTCGAAGAACTCCAGAAGTTTCCAATCACCCTCTCTGATCGCCCCGGCGGGCGTGGAATGATGATAGACAGGGTAGTGCCAGTAGAGCGGGCGCTCCGCGAACTTGCCGGGCTGATGCAATAGAGGCATAAGGCTCTCGCCGTCGAGGACCTGATTCGCGGGCTTCCGCGCTCCGGCGATATCCAGGAAGGTTGGGTAGAAGTCCACGCTTGTCACTGGCGTATTGCAGGTGTCGGCGGGCTCCACCACCCGGGGCCAGCGGACGATCAGCGGCACGCGAATCCCGCCTTCGTACACCGTGCCCTTCTCATTGCGCAGGGGCGCATTCGTTGTCACGAGGGGGCCGTTGCCGGTGTATATCTGTCGCAAGCCGCCGTTGTCGGAGAAGAAAATTACGATCGTATCTTTGGACAGATTCAGCTCGTCGAGCTTGCGCAGAAGACGCCCCACGCTGTGATCGAGGTGCTCGACCATGGCTGCGTAGGTCGGATTGCTGATGCCGACGGGCTTCGGTTTCTTCTCGTACTTCTCGACAAGCTCCGACGGTGCTTCGAGCCGGATATGGACCGTGTGATGAGACAGGTGCAGAAAGAACGGCTTGTCGCGATTGGCCTCGATGAACTCGATGGCCCTGTCGGTGAACGCGGTCACTTGTTTGTCGTTGCGGTTCCGGCCTTGCTGCCAGGCGAAGTCGAACCCCTGCTTTTCGGGAGAATGTTCCCGACCGCCCAGGTGCCATTTCCCGATGTGGCCTGTCACGTAGCCTGCGGACTGGAGCCCTTCGGCGAGCGTCACGATCTCCAGAGGGAGGTATTGTGTGCGGTTGCTCGGCACGCGCAGCTTCTCGTACGGCCGCCAGTGGCCTGGGATGAAGTCGATCACTCCGACCCGGGCGGGATACTGCCCCGACATCATGCTGGCTCGCGTGGGCGAGCAGACGGGGCACGCCGCATAGGCGTCGGTAAACCGCATGCCTTGCCGCGCGAGCCCGTCGATGTGAGGCGTCTCGTGGAACACGTTGCCATAGCAGCCGAGATCGGACCAGCCCATGTCATCAATGAGAATGAAAAGGACGTTCGGCTTGCGCCGGCCCGACTCGGTCCCCCATGCCCGCGGTAGGGCGACAGTCGCCGCGCCGGCGCCAAGCCACTGCAGAAACGCTCGTCTCGACGTATTCATAAGCAGACCTCTATTCCATTCTGTGCCACTCCCCATTGGTTGCCGACCTCGTACCTTTGTCACTACTGAGATTCCTTCCATATCCACACGCTCGCGCTGGCGAACCACACGAGTGTGGCCAGTATCATCATCCACTTCGCCAGGTTCAAGCCAATCGTTCCCGTCAGGAACAGCACGCCGAAGAGCACCAGAACGCCCAGCGAAGCCCAACTTGCCACCTGTGCAACGGCCCGGGTGATAGGTAGCTCATCCCATTTCTTCTGGTAAAAGGCGCTGAGGCCGATGTAGAGCCCTGCTGCCAGGAACCAGCCGGGCAGTGAGGCGAACCACAGGGACCAGCGGCCAATCGAGAAGACGGCCCCGAGGCAGACCGCCAATGTGACGATCCAGGCCAGACCGGCGGCCCAGTTGAACGGCTTTCGGCTCACTTCCGCGTAGGAGCCTTTCAGCCCCAAGCGCGGGAAGACCCAGTAGTCCACGAAGATCACGGCCCCCATGGGCATGAGGATCATGCCGTAGATCGCGACGAAATCGAGCAGCCTCATGGCGATGGCCGGGAACATGCCGGCCAGCGTCGCGATCGCGCCGGTAATGAGTGTCACTTTGAATCGCGATGACTTCGGCGAGAGCGCCTGGAAGGCCAGGCCGGCGCGATAGATCGTCGGGTTCGCCGTCGTCCAGCCAGCGATGATCACGCACAGCAGGCCGGCCAGACCCGCGGCTCGATACGCGAGCGGACCGGGCAAAACGTCCGTGTCCGTCGGATCCAGGTGCAACTGGTACGCGTAAAGAATCGAGGCGCTGATCCACGCCATGAAGTGGCCGACGTACATGCCTGCCCCGGATGCAACGGCGTACCAGCTCTTGCGGGCAAACCGAAAGACCGAAAGGTCGCTCATGCCGATGTGCATCGCCATGTTGCAGAACCACGCAAAGAACATCACGTGCCAGATCGTGAACTTCACCTGTCCGGGCAGCGGATCGCCGCCCTTCCAGATCGCGGTCTTGGCCAGCGTCCAGACATCACCCGCCGAATGGATCTCCGTACCGGTTACGTCGATGAACTGTCGCAGGCCCACGAATCCGAATACCAGGAAGACCAGGACCATCCAGGGCGCCGCCACATTGGCGAACTTGGCGACGGTCTTGTATCCATAGGCGGCCACGAGCGCAATGAGTCCGCCGACCACGGCGACGGCCAACACCCACCCAATGCTGTTCGGATACAGGTCGGTCAGTGCCGGCATGCGGAACTTGAACCATACGCCGACGGCCGTGGCGGAGACCGTGACCATGGCACCGGCCAGGAAGCAGAACATGATGCCGTTGGCCAGGTTGTACAGGGTGACCAACTGGCGGCCGCAGATCTTCTCCAACTGATAGTACAGGGTCAGACGAGCCCGCGTCCCGATCGGGGCGCAGAGGAACATCCAACTGAGGACGGCCAATGCATTGCCGACGAGCAGGCCGACGATCAGGTCGACCGCACTGACGCCGGAGGCTACAAAGAGCGGGCCGATCATGAGTTCCGTCCCCGCGCAGTGCTCCCCGGCGTACATGCCGATGAAGCTCTTGAACCCGAGCAGCGCTCGCTGCGGCACGGGCTCCCGCTCGAATTCATCCCCGCTGTGTGTCGGCTGTGACTGCTCTGTATCCATGCGGTGTTCCCTTCCTGTAATCCCGATCTGGTGGAGTCGTTAGGAACGTGCGCTCAGAACGTTCTTCTCGTAGGCTCTGACTTCGGCAAGCCAGGCGTCGCCGGCTGGAACGTTCGATCTCGTGCAGTAGTAATCCCAGACCGCTCCGAACGGCAGGGTCTTCAATTCTTCCAGCATGGCCAGGCGGGAGGTATAGTCGCCTTCGGCCTCCAAGCGCCGCAGCGTCCGGGTGGGCTCCAGCAGGGCGATCAGCAGTGCCTTGATCATGCAGCGCGTGCCGATGACCCAGGCGGCGATGCGATTGATGCTGGCGTCGAAGAAGTCGAGGCCGATGTGCACGCGGTCGAGGTAGTTGCCCCGCGTGAGCTCCTGGGCGAGGGCCTGCAGCTCGTCGGACAGGACGAGCACATGGTCGCTGTCCCACCGTACGCCGCGACTGACGTGCAGCAGGATCTCGTCCACGAAGTTCATCACGGCCGAGATCTTGTCGGAGACCACTTCCGTCGGATGAAAGTGGCCCGTGTCGAGGCACAACATCGCGCCGCTCGACACGGCGTAGCCCAGATAGAACTCGTGCGAGCCGACGACGTAGCTTTCCGAGCCGAGGCCGAACAGCTTACCCTCGACGGC
>CBFDDG010000401.1:0-4754 GCA_965603505.1 uncultured Phycisphaerae bacterium
TTTGCCAGAGCCCGAACCGGTATCGACGGAGGGATCCGCTCCGTGCTTGATGCCATGACAGAGCGGTACAAAGCAGAACAACGAGCCATTCACATCGAGACGTTCCTCAAAATGGCGATCGACGGCATGGACCGTGCCGATCAAGTGCGTTTCGCTCGCGGCGCCATGGAGCGCTTGGGGCCGATGCTACCGGCGGAACTACGAAGGGAGGCACCCGAGCGATTTGCCAAGCACATCGATCAAATCGCCCGGGCCTATGCGAAGTCCTTTACAGGTATCGAACAGTTGTTGAAGACCTTGTGAAAGAAAGGAGAAAGTCATGGGAACGATCCACAATCTGCTGTCTGCCCTGGACGAGCGCGAGGTCGCCCGGCAGACAATGAGGCACGATGAGGTGAGGATGCGGTACCCTTTGTCGTCGAACACGGTGCGGGATTTTCACGAGTTCAGCACTGTCATCACCGACTACTACAACTATCACCACACTACATGCATCTCCCGGGGAGGCAGCCTGTCGAACATAGATGCTTACGGGGAGGTTAAGGACCTTTTAGAGCGCGAGTACCGCCGGCGCAGCAATGGTGATATCGTGGCGGCATTCAACGATGCCCATGACGGCACTAATGGCGGGATGCGTGTAGTACTAGACTTGATCGCGGACAGTATAAAGGCCAAAGCGGTAGAGCGCTATACGGCCACCATGTTCGATATGCATGTGGCACCGAACGCATGGGATGACAAGGTGGATATCATCCGTCAATTCATCCAGTGTTGCGGCCCTATGCTGGCCGGCTCCATCGTCGCCCACCAGCCGGAGCGATACGCGCATGACTTCACGGAGCTCATTAAGGCCTATGTGGAAGGGCTGCGTCGGACATCATCGATCTTCCGTCGGCTGTAAAGGGAGTTGCCATGACGACGGACCTGGACCGACTACTTGAGGACCTTGACCCGGAGCGGACGATCGAAGATGTGTTTCGGCGAGCGGACGAGGCGATCAACTCCTTCCCCATGCGCTGCGCCCAGATCACCGACTGGAACGAATTCACCGCCTGCATGGCGGAATTCGTTGTGCATGTGGAATCCCGTATCCTCCGCCTGCGGCAGCCGGTTCGCAGCGCGTTCGCTTTCGAGTGGGGGCGCGCAGTTCGTATCTTGACCAAGATCTACGGCCGCAGTGGTGAGAAGGCTGCGTTCGACATGGCCCGTACTGGCAACGAGGGCGGTCTGTACGGTGTGCTCAAGGCCGTGGCGATGCGGATCGCCGATGACCTGAGCACAAACGAGATCATTGCTCGGGTGAATGCCTTCTGGCAGCCCCATAGCCCCGAGGAGGTGCTGGAGGCATCAAGCGAATATCTGGCCAAGTACGGCCATCTGCTGCCCTCGGAGATGACGGAGGCCAGCGCCGCCCGCATCCGGGCCAATTTCCTCAAGGTCTTGGAGAACCATCCCAAACTCGTGCAGCGGCTTCGCCGCGTCGGCCGCTGAAAGATTCCCCCGCCCCCAAAAAATACCTTCGTGGCTGAAACTGTGCCTGTTTCTGCTCCGCTATAGCTCTGGTAAGAGCAGGTTCGTCAGGAATTGAGCCCATGATCAGGTCTCGGGAAAGTGCAATTGTCGGCATGATACCCTCCCACGCCCTGGCAGTGCAGCTTGAGGCGCAGCGGGCCGCCGAGATTGCCAAAGGCTGTGAGCCCACGATCTGGCCACAGCCGGTTGCGCTGGAGCCGCCGTATACGCCGCTGCACATCGGCCGGCGCACGGAGGAACCAAAACAAGTCCTCGTCGGGTATGAAGACAGTTGCTCCCCAGGGGATTGGGTCCGAGTGCAGATCTGGATGTCGCAGGAGCGAGCCTTTGAATGGAGGCGGTGTGAGTCGTTTCTCAAGCAGCTCTCCGGCGTCTCGCACCGTCTGTTCTTTGAGATTGCCGGGAACCAAGACGGCGTCTCCTTCAGTATCGGTTGCCATCGGGGGGACCTGCCGACAGTACAGACCGCCTTTGAGGCCAAGATTGAACATTGCATCGTCACCCCGCAACAGGAGGCCCACTTCGGTTCTGGGTTGGCGAGTGCGTCAAATGGGATATGGATGCGGGATTACCTGCCTGCACGGGCCTACCACCATCTCCTGACGCGCCCGGAGGAGCTTGAGGATTCCCCCTACGAAGGTCTGGTTGCGGCCCTGGTAAAGCTCATGTCCCCGGCAACTGGGCTCTACCAGGTGGTTTTCCAACCGGTGCCACCGACGCATAATTGGCACCAGAACGTCCAACTCTTGACCGACCTGGAATACTCCGGCAAGCAGATCAGCAATCTCACTGTTGCGCAACGTTATCCCCAGCAGATCCCCTCCGGCGCCCTCAACCCAACGGCAAACAAACTGGAGAGTAAGGCCCACAACGATAAGCCGTTCTTTGCCGCAGCGGTGCGGATTGCTGTCACCGACAGTGCCGATCCGACGAACGAACTCCAGGCACTCACCACACCGATGAACCTCTTCCAGCACGGCGGCAGACCGCTTAAGGCTCTGACGGAGGCAGACTATGCCAAGGTCTTCTCGCCATCTGAGATCCGGCAAATGCTCTCACGCGGCCTTACCTACAGACCTGGCTTCCTGGTGAATTCCGATGAATTGGCAGGACTGGTCCATGTGCCGCCGACCGGCCTATTTGAGAGATGGAAGTCTGCGCTAGGCTTCCTCGATCCATTCACGGCACCGGATCTCGATCTATCCGAGGGGATTCCGATTGGCACTGCGACGGTGGCCGGCTGTGGGCGGCTCATATGTATCCCACCCCACATACGATGGTGTCACGTACATATGGTGGGCGATCCCGGTACGGGCAAGTCCTCCCTGCTGGAGTCGATGATCCTCCATGATATTGAGCGAGGGTATGGGGTCTTCGTCCTGGATCCGCACGGTGATCTTGTGGCCAGGCTGCTGACTCTGATACCAGAGGAGGCGGTCGCCCGGACGATCTACTTCAATCCGGGAGATCCGGAGTGGGTGCCTTTGTGGAATCCGATGAGCAGGGCGCCGGGCCAGGATATCGGGTGTTCGGCGGATAACCTTATCGGGGTGCTGAAGAGCTTCGTCACGGGCTGGGGCGACCGGATGGAGACGATCCTGCGCCAGGGCATCTTCGGGCTCCAACATATCGAGGGCACGTCGTTCCTGAATCTGTCGGACCTTCTGCGAACCGGCACGGAAGAGAGCAAAGAGATGAAAGAACTGCTTCTCCAGGTCGTGCAGTGCGAAGTGGCGCGGCAGTTTTGGCTCTACGACCACAAGGACTACAGGGCCGATGAATTCGGCCCCCCCAAAAACAAGCTGAGCAAACTGCTCGTGGGAGGCACCTCTGCCTTAATGTTGTCCCAGCCCAAGAGCAGCTTTTCCTTTAGACGCATAATGGACGACGGCATGATCTTCCTGGCAGACCTGTCCACGAATCTGGGCACGGAACTCTGCGATATCTTGGGGGGCTTCATTGTAGCAATCATACATGCGACGGCTTTGAGCCGCAGCGATACGCCGTCCGAGGAACGCAGACCCTCTTTTGCCTACATCGATGAAACGCACCGTTTTGTAACCGACCGGCTCAAGAGAATGCTGGTTGAGACCCGCAAGTTTGGAGTTCCCTTGACGCTGGCGCATCAGTACCAGGACCAGTTCACCCGAGACCAGATCCGTGCACTGGCCGGCGTGGGTGCGACGATCGTTTTCAACGTGGGTCGACAGGATGCCGAGCACCAAGCAAAAGACTTCCTGAAGAATGTACGGGCCGATGATATCCGTGCCCTGGAGCCGCAGGAAGCGCTCGTGCGAATCGGCAAGGACATGGCCAAGATCAGGACGCTGGACAGACCAGATACGCCACAAGTCAACTTCCGCGACGAGATCATCGAGCAGTCCCACCAGAAGTACTGTCGTCCGGTGGCAGAGGTACAGGAGCTGATTCGGCATCGTCACCGCGGCAGCGGCGAGACGTTCAGCCCCCTGGTGCCAAATGTGGAAAACGCATCGCCTGGCAAGTCGTCACCGCAGAGGCCCTACGATGAATTGTGAGGATATCCGCCCGGGTGAGCAGGTCCTCGATGCGATCCTTGGGGACCTGGACGAGGGTCACATTCACAAGCGGATCGATGAGCCGATCGAGACTGTTGTTCGAGAGTTTACAGAAGGTCTGGACTGCTGCGTTGAGCCTCGGGCAGCGCGCGAAGTGTTCGCCCAGCTTGTGGAGTGCGTCTACCGAGATGGTCTCCGCGCCCCGTGGAAGGTGGCTGATCCGGCGGCAACGGCCCTGATGCTGCTGGAGAACCATTATCGCGGACTGCAGTCCGAGGGGTACTATGCCGCCGTTCTGGACGCCACCGGCCCGGCGATGGGCGGAACGACGTTTGTTTTGACGCAGTTGGCGGAGATCATCCGGACGAAAGAACGACAGGAATACGTCGATGCCGTCTTCACCCGCCGTATCGACCCCTCCAATTGGCGCCTGCGGCGCGAGATCGTTGAGATTCTGCTGGAGCGATACCAGCTGTTGTTGCCGCCGGAGTTGCTGGACTGCGCTGTATGGCAGCTCGTTGATGAGATTCCTGACATGGTCCTTTACATCCTCAGTAGTTGTTCTGCAGTCGGGGGCATCGTCAGACCAGCCCGAAATAATCCCCCGTAACTGAAACCGACCCGCCGACAATACCGCTTTCCCTGTAGAGAGAAAAGACGCCGGCTCGTTGTCTCGGCGCAGGG
>CBFDDG010000402.1:0-4752 GCA_965603505.1 uncultured Phycisphaerae bacterium
TGCCGAGCAGATGCTCTGCATCTACCGCACCGGCATCGGCCGGCAGCGCCGGGAGCTGCACCGGCAGATCGAGGCGATTTTCGCCGACGAGCCCGACTGTCCCGCGCGCCGGATCCAGGCGTTCTGCAAGCTGCTCGACGACAAGAGCGTATTTCAAACCGATTCTTCGGGCACGGCGGCCAGGCTGAGACTGGAACTCTTCTCCAAAGCCGCACGGCTCCATCCACTCGTTCAGCAGCCGGACCGGCTCTTCGAGCACGAGGAGAGACAGGCGAAGGCACAACTGGCGCAGGAGCTCGGCACGTCGCCGGACCAGATGGAACAGGTCCTCTATGCTGATGTCATGGCGTTCCAGCGACTCGAAGAATTCGCCGGCTATCCGGACGCGGGCGCCTTTCTATCTCGCTACAACGTCGCGCAGCTTCAGGCTTGCCTCTATCGTGCCGAGAGCATGACGGTGACGGCAACGAGCGACCTCAAGACCATCGTGCGCTATGCTAAGCTTGCGCGGCTGCTGCACGAGATCATCCGGCTCGGCCCTTCGCGCTATCGCATCACGTTCTCCGGACCGCTTTCGGTGCTGCGGGAGACACGCCGCTATGGCGTGAGCTTCGCGCGGTTCCTGCCCGCCCTGCTGGCCTGCAAGGGCTGGGAGATGACGGCCGTCGTGCGCACGCCGTGGAAGACCCGGGCGAAGCTGGCGATCTCCGACGCCGACCGGTTCACGAGTCACCTGCCGCCGCCGGAGGAATTCGACTCGCGCGTGGAAGAATCTCTCGCCAAAAAGTTCGGACCAAAACGGGAGGGCTGGGAATTGATTCGCGAAGGCGACATTCTGCACGAGCACCAGACGACCTTCATCCCGGACTTCACCTTCCGCCACGACGACGGCACGCAGGTGCTCCTGGAGATCGTCGGCTTCTGGACACCCGAGTACCTGGCCCGCCGACGAGAGACGCTCCGCCGGTTCCGCCGCCATAAGATACTCATCGCTGTGCCCGAAAGCTCCATCCGCGAAGGGGCGACGATCGCGGGCAATGTCCTCGTCTACAAAACGGTTGTGAAGCTCGCTCCGCTGATGACTGCCCTGGAGGCCGCAAGAGGCAGTGGATGCGTAGACGGGTAGGCGTTTCGCTACCCGCGCACAAACGAACGACGACACGAAGATGCGCGCGTGGGGCGGCTCCTTGACCCACGCGAGAACTTGTCACCGATCACTTGCCGCTTGTGCACTTCCTTTGGATCCGCGCATCATCAGTTTCCGTCGTGCTCTGCTTTCAGCTGTTGCTGTTCCTCTTTCAGGATGCGCCAGAGATTTCTCATGTTGCGCTCGTGCATGCCGTGGGCCCAATGCCCGGGGGGCGGCGTACGGAAGGCGGGGAACGTCATCCGCAGGGCAAGACGCTCGGTGGCCTGCTCCAGGGTCAAGCCCTCCTGCTGCGCCGCTCGGATCCCCGTGAGCATCCTCTGGTAATAATCTCGGACGGGGAGCAGATCGTTCTTCCGCAGCGGCGGGCTGTGCGACGAGACCACGCGATCGATTTGCACGTCCTCGGCGAGAAACGAGTCCAGCACCGCCATGAAGCGGTGCACGTCCCGGAGTTCCGACTGCTCGCCGATCTCGGGCATCTGGCCGCGCTGGTAGACGATCGCGCCCGTAACCAGCAGCTTCTCCTGCGGGATGTAGATCAGCGTGTCGGACAGACTGTGCCCCCTGCCGAAGAACACCAACTCCAACTGAAGGTCGCCCAGATCCAGTGTATGCCTGTCGGAAAACATGAGTGACGGCTTGACCACCTCGTAGCCTTCTTCCATGTCCTGTGTATACAACCGCCAGAATCTGATCTCGCCTCGAATGATCCTGGCTTGCCTGCGATTTCGCGCGACCTGGGGCAGTACGGCCTGCAGGTTCCGAAGGGTCTGGGCCGCACGGTCGAGGTCCTTGCGTTTCCCGGCCGGGTCCACCTGCTTGCGGACGAGCCACTCCATGTCCTCGGGCAGGTTGTCGTGCCCGACGACGACCGCGCCTTTGAAGAGATTGTTGCCGCCGGTGTGGTGCATGTGCGCGTGCGTATTGATGACGTACGCCCAATCGCTGCGCCCAAACACCTGCTCGATCCTCTCCTTGATCGGCGCCATGATCCGCGGCGACATCTCCGTATCGATGATCACCAGGCCCTTCTCGGACTGGATCGCCGTAAGATTGCACCGGCCGGTCCCCAGCCAGTAGCCCAGAATCACCCGCTCGGAGAGCTTCTCGATGCGGACATACTCGCTCGAACGGTCCCGCGCCCCGGCCAGGAGCATCGGCATAAGCAAGCCGATATGAATCGCCTTGATTATCATCTTCGGTCTCCACGGACAGTGCAGCATCCTGCATCACGATGATACAGATCGTGCCGCCCTTCCACAATACAATGCGACAAACAAGGCTGCCCTGCCCCACTGAAAACCCTGAGTTCCGGCAAGAACTCGCTTTTTCATGACGACCGAGAACGAATTGCCGCGCCCGGAGCATGACCAAGAGGCGCCGCCTCACCGAGAAATTCACCTTCTCTCAGAAATGCGCGGCCATGTCACGCCAACGTCCCTGGGCCAAATCAAGAGCCCTGCACAAAACCGCAGGGCTCTTATACTCAGATATCCCGAACTTGCCACAAGGCTCCCGGGTTACTCGCCCTTGAGTTGGGCTATGGCGTCACGGGCGTTCTTGAGCGGGAATCCTTCGGGATCGCGCCGGCCTTCGCCCATGGCCAGACATCTCTCAAAGGCCTTCAGAGCCTCTTCCTTCTCTCCCATGTCCATGTAGGCGAGTCCGAGACTGTAGTGCGTGGACTCACACCCCTCCAGATGCCCGTACTCGGCGAGCTGCTTCCGGAGGACCTCAATGGCCTTCTGTGGCTTGCCGAGCATGCGATAGGCACTGCCCATCATGCACAGAGCGGTGGAGGCCGGCACGCCGTCAGTCAAGTCGGGAAACCGATCATAGACCTGTTGGTACGTGTCGATTGATGCGGCGTATTTTCCCTCCATGAACAGGCGTTCCGCCCGGTCGGACAGGACCCTCGCTTCCTGCTCGACCTTTCTGGTCTTCGCCTTGTCGACGATCTTGGCGTCCTCCGGTATTTGAAATTCGAAGACGGCGTCGTCGAGATCCTCGTTGTAGGCAAAGCTCGTGGCGTGGCACGCCGGCTGGCCCTCCGGATCGGGGCTACTCCAATTCCAGTACTTGGCCTCGACGATCAGCTTGGTCTCCAGGTCGCAGACGAACCAGAACCTCGATTCCGATCCATAGGCGCACGTGACGAAGACACTGTCCCGCCCGGTACGTTCGTCTTGGCCGTAAGCCTCCTCCCAGTCCTTAGCGATGTGCTTCGTTGCCGCCAGGATCTTGCCGGTAACCCAGGGATTGAGCGCGGCCAGGTCATACCACCACTTAAGGTCTCGCATCATCCCATAGGACGTGGTGACGTCGTCATAGATATTCACAACATTCTTGTCGGGCCAATAGACCCAGGCCTTCTTGCCCTGGACGACAATTAGTTGTTCCTGACACTCAACGCGCATGTCCAACCCTTCAGCGCCATCCTGGGAGGGCCTGATCGAGAGCGTAAAAGGATCGGCGGTCCCGTTGTCATAGCCTACACCGCGAATCACGATGCTGCGAACGCCTTTGAGCGCGTTGACCGTCTGCCCAATGGCCCATGCGGGGGGGGCCAGCCAATCCATCACGGCAACCGATAGAACAACGGCAGCGGCAAGCGCTGCCGCCGTAGCCAGTCTTGTTCGTCGATTCTTCATGATTGTTCTCCATATGCAAATGCGGGGTACCCGCTGGTGATCGGTGCATGCTTGCCTCATGACGGTCGAGGCATCACTGACAATGCGCTCATCCGCCGAGGTCCAGTCGGACTCGCCGGAACCTTTCCGGCAGGCTACTTTTATCAGACTCTGGATTCTTTTGGGTCGATTCATGGTTCCACCTGACCATCTAACAGGGATCGCAGCTTCGCAATCCCATAGCGATACCGGCTCTTGACGGTATTGATCGGCTCGCCGGTCTGACGGGCAATCTCGCGAAATCGCAGAGAGCCGAGCACGTGCAAAACAATCGCCTGATGTTGCTCCGGGGCCAGGCCGGCCAAGGCAGCCCTGACCCTCTGATGCAGTTCGGCATCCGACACAAGCTCTGAGGAATCCGGCTGTCGTGCTGATTCCGGCCTGCGTTCAGCCAGCCGCTCGGGGCCGATCTGTCGGGCCTGACGAATCACGTTCCGGGCCCGATTGGCCACGCAGATGGCCAGATAACCTTTCAGAGAGCCTTTGAGCTCGAAGTGCCCCGCCTGAGAGGCGAATGCGACAAATACGTCGTGAACGACATCCTCGACGGCCGCCGCACCGTTCAGCAGCGCGCCTGCCACATGGAACAGATCGGACCTGTATTTCTCATAGATCCGGCGCAGCGCCTGCGTATCCCCGGCGTTGAACCTCCGAACTAACAGTCTATCCTCGAACATCGCCGGCTTGCCTTCGCATACGTGAGCACTCACCTGCTACAGTGGAAACACGCGGGACCGTGTTTTGGGTGTAGCACGGTGCGCATTTTCTCATCATTTGCCAGGATCGGTGGGGCCGGTGGTTCGGGAACGCCGCCACCGCACCGTCCTGGTCCAACTTGACGAATCCATGGTTCATGACTATATAAGGATGGTAGCGTACCCCTGTTTCGAACGTAAACCAAGGTTGAATGAA
>CBFDDG010000403.1:0-4744 GCA_965603505.1 uncultured Phycisphaerae bacterium
CGCCCCCGGGCAAGCAGACGGCCCTGCTCGTCGTGGGCGGCATGGGCGCCCCGCCCATCCGATGCCTGGCGAAGTCCCTCCGGGCCACACACCCCGACATGAAAGCCGTCGCCTTCGTGGGCGCCAAGAACGCGCGATCGCTGCCGTTCGAAGGCCACTTCGATCGGATCAAGGAGTCGGTGGACTTCTTCATCCCGGCGTTTGCCCGGTTCGACATTCCGTCCGCCGTGGCCACCGACGACGGCTCCGCCGGCTACCACGGCTTCATCACGGATCGCCTCGCGCACTGGCTGGACAAGGAGGACGGTCTGCCCCCACAGCGGACGATCCTCTACGCGTGTGGCCCGGAAGCGATGCTCGCGGCCGTCGCGCGAATCGCGATCGAACGGGACATCGACTGCCAGGTCAGCATGGAACGGCGAATGGCCTGCGGCATCGGCCTATGCCAGAGCTGCGCGGTGGAATGCCGCGTCGAAGGCTCCGACGAGACCATCTACAAACTCTGCTGCCAGGATGGCCCCGTCTTCGACGCCAAAGAAGTGGTTTTCGGCTGATAGCGGACTGACACCATGAAATACGAAGACATACTCCAGGAGTTGGCCCCCTGCGGGTTGAACTGCCGCAAGTGCATGGCAAATCGGGACGGTGACATCAGAAAGACCAGCGAAGAGCTGCGGCGACTGCTCGGCTCCTTCGACAACTACGCGGAGCGATTCTCGGCCTTCCTGCCTGTGTTCAAGAATTACCCGGCTTTCAAGGAACTCCTGGTGTACTTCACCCAGGCGGATTGCCGAGGATGCCGCGAGGGCGACTGCAAGTTTCCTAACTGCAGGGTGCTGGCCTGCAGCCGGGAGAAAGACGTCGATTTCTGCTGCCACTGTGACGAGTTCCCCTGCGAGAAGCCGAGCTTCGATCCCGACCTCAGACGCCGTTGGATACAGATGGGCAATCGCATGAAAGATGTCGGCGTCGAAGCGTACTACGAGCAAACGAAGGACGCCCCCCGATACAAGTGAATAGTATGAGTGACAACATCGACATTGCGGTGGATTTTGGCGGGCTTCGGCTGGCGAATCCGGTGTTTACGGCGTCGGGGACGTGCGGGTACGGCGACGAGCTGGCCGACTTCATGGACGTGAACGCCCTCGGCGGCCTCATCACGAAGAGTATCACGCTCAAGCCGAGAAAGGGCAATCCGCCGCCGCGGATCGTCGAGACCGACGCGGGCATGCTCAATGCCATCGGCCTGGCCAACGTGGGGCTGGAGCGATTCATCGAGGACAAACTCCCGGTCATCGCGAAAATGTCCGTGCCGGTGTTCGTGAACGTCGCCGGGGAGCTCATCGAGGACTATGTGGCGGTCGTCGAGCGGCTGGCCCGCGAGAAGGCCATCGCCGGATTCGAGTTGAACATCAGTTGCCCTAACGTGGCCAAGGGCGGCATCAGCTTCGGCCGAGACCCCGATCAGGTCAACGAGATCACGTCGGCCGTACGGGGGGCCGCGAAGGACAAAGTGCTCATCGTCAAACTCTCGCCGACCGTGACGGATATCGGTATCATCGCCCTGGTGGCCGTCGAGGCTGGGGCCGATGCCTTGAGCCTCGTCAACACCTTCACGGCGATGGTCGTGGATATCGAAACGCGCCGGCCCGTGCTGGCCAATCGCACGGGCGGACTGTCCGGGCCGGCCATCAAGCCCATCGCCGTCTATCTCGTGAACAAGGTCTACAACGAGGTGACGAAGGACACGGGCATTCCCATTCTCGGGCTGGGCGGCATCCGCACCGCCGCCGACGCCATGGAGTTCATCATCGCAGGCGCATCGGCCGTGGCCGTCGGCACGGCAAGCTTCGTCCAGCCGGATACCGCCGTGCAAATCACCGACGGTATCAAGGAGTACTGCATCAGACATGACGTGGCCAGGCTGGCCGATCTCGTCGGCTCGCTCTCAACCAAGTAATCAACTGCAAAATGCTCGATGACGAATGCAAAGGAGCGCAAGGCATGAAACGACGTGATTTCCTGAAAACAGTCGGCTGCGGTGCGGCTACCTTTCTGGCCGGCTGCTCGACAAACGCAGCCCAGGTCTCGCGCAGCAAGGAGCGGCCGAACATTCTCTGGCTGATCTCTGAGGATACCTCGCCGGACTTGGCCTGCTATGGCCACACCATGGTCAAGACGCCCAACCTCGACCGACTGGCCGGCGAAGGGGCCTTGTTCACAAATGCTTTTGTCACCGCTCCAGTTTGCTCGGCCGCGCGTTCCGGCTTCATGACCGGCATGTACCAGACCAGCATCGGCGCGCACAACCACCGCAGCCACCGCAACGACGGCTACACACTGCCTGCCCCCGCAGGAGTCATCACGGAATACTTCCGGCGAGCGGGTTACTTCACCTGCAACTGCGCCGGGCTCAGCTACAAGAAGCCGGGAAAAACCGACTGGAATTTCAGGCCCAAGGTCAGGCCTTTCGACGGGACCGACTGGTCGCAGCGCAGACGGGGCCAGCCGTTCTTCGCGCAGATGAACTTCAGCATGACGCACCGCGCCTTCCGCCGGGACAAGAAGAACCCCATTGATCCGGACAAGGTCGAGTTGCCCCCCTACTACCCGGACCACCCCATCGTCCGGCGCGACTGGGCCGACTACCTCGAGTCCGTGCAGGTCCTCGACACCGAGATCGGCGTCGCCCTGCAATGGCTCAAGAAAGAGGGCATGGCGGACAACACGATCGTCATGTACTTCGGCGACCACGGCCGGCCTCACGTCCGCGGCAAGCAATGGCTCTACGAGGGCGGGATTCACGTTCCGATGATCGTTCGCTGGCCGGGACACATCGAACGCGGGACCGTAATCGACGATCTCGTCAGCAGCGTCGATTTCGCCCCGACCTTCCTCTCGCTGGTGGGGATCGAACCGCCCGAACACCTGCAGGGCCACGTCATCCTCGGCCCCGAAAAGCAAAGTCGCAAGTACGTCTTCGCCGCCAGGGACCGCTGCGACGGAACGGTCGATCACATCCGCTGTGTACGCTCGAAGCGATACAAATACATCCGCAACTACGATCCCGAGCGGCCCTACATGCAGTTCAACGCCTACAAGAAACTGCAATACCCGACGGTCACCGTGCTGCAGGTCCTCCACAAACAGGGCAAGCTCACGCCGGAACAGGCAAGGTTCATGGCGGCAAACCGGCCCCGTGAGGAGTTCTACGACCTGCAGGCGGATCCGCACGAATTGCGGAACCTCGCGGAAGAGTCGAAGCTCAAAGGGGTCCTGAAAGAGCACAGCCGCAAACTGGATGAGTGGATCAAAGCCACCGGCGACCGGGGGGAAACGCCGGAAGATCCGCGCGTGATCGTGGAGGAGCAGGACCGGATGATGACATCCTACAAGAAGCAGATGGAGAAAAGGAATCTGTCGCCCGATATCTCCGACGAGGACTACCTCGCGTGGTGGCAGCGCAAACTACTGGCTTGAATCGATTCACAGATAAACGGCATCGGAGGCAAGGATGAACCACCGCATATTTGCAGAAGTCACCGTCGTTTTCCTCTTCCTCGTTTGGCCGGGCCGGTCACCGCATGGCTGCGCGACCGCATCGGCCGCCGAGCGGATGACTTACACGCAAGCGAAGACAAGAATCCCCGACAGGCCGCTGCCGGAATGGTGGATCGGCGACGTGAAGGGCCTGGCCCTTCGGCTCGAGAGTCTCAGCCGGGGCAAAGCCACTGTGATCGCGGCAACGCCGGGCAACCGGCCACTTCACCTGGTCGCGTATGGCGAGAAGGAGCCGGTCGCTCACAACGCGAATTTCAATTCGGCCATCGGCGCCCGCGAGCCGGCCGCCTACATGGACAAGGCGGCAAGAAAGAAGCCTGTGGTCTTGTTCGTCGGCCCCGTTCACGGGCACGAAGTCGAGGCGCTCGCGGGTCTGGTCAACCTGATCCAAATTATGGAGACGGGCAAGGACCTTCGCGACCGAGATCAGCAGCGATTGCAGAAGCTTGGCGAGCAGTGTCGGCTTCTGATTGTCCCCGCGGGCAACCCGGACGGCATCGCCCGCTTCGAGCCGCGAGCCCTTCACGGTATGGAAGGCGACGACATCCGCTTCTGGGGCCAGGGGACGTGGAAGGATGACACGCTTTGCGACTGGCCCCGGGTCAAACGGCAGCATCCGATGGTCGGCGACAACGTCGGCTTCCTGGGCTGCTACTTCAACAACGCCGGCATCAACCCGATGCACGACGAGTTCTTCGACCCGATGGGCCCGGAGGCGCCCGCCATCCTGAAGGTGGCGCACGAAGAAGGTCCGGACCTGGCCGTGTCGCTGCACAGCCACGAGTCGAATCCCGCCCTACTGCGTCCGGCGTACGTCCCCACCGAGATTCAAGAGGACATCCGCTCGCTGGCGAAGGAGTGCAACGCCCTGCTGGCAGCCCAGGATCTCCCGCGCGGCGGGCTCTTCAAGGTCGGCCCCGAAGGCGGCGCGCGCCCCAGTCCCTTTAATCTCACCAGCGCCCTGTACCACGTCAGCGGCGCCGGCGCCTTTACCTTCGAATGTCCGCACGGCGTCCAGACCGGTTGCCGGGTCACGCTCGACGAGATCCTCGACATCCAGCTCACCCTCTATGAGGCCATGCTCCAGCATGAAATCGACAAGAAGAACTGACCGATTCCTTCGCATATCTTGTATTGTCCTGCTGTCGACATTCGCATACGGCGCAAGTGCTCAGGCGCCGAA
>CBFDDG010000404.1:0-4712 GCA_965603505.1 uncultured Phycisphaerae bacterium
AGAGCTCTGGTTTTGTAAACCAGGGGTTGTCGGTTCGAATCCGACCGTTGGCTTTGGCCACGGGGCGCCGGCAACTGGCCCATCGAGACGGGCAAGAGTGCGAGTCGGCGCCCTTCAAGTGCTCGTTCCATGCTCGGCGTACGACGATTGAAATGGCAATTCGCGTCCATCCGTGGTATTTTGCTGCGCTCGGTAGTCGTGAGTGGCGGCGATTGAGTTCGAATGGCGTCCGGCCAGGGCCGGGCCGGAGTGGAGATACAGGTGGCACGAGTGAGCCTTGCAGAGAAACTGACGGGACAGGACAAATGCGTGATTGTGGCGGAGCTGACCGGCGGGCCCGGGTTCAGCTTCGACCCGATCGAGAGGTTTCTTACGGCGTATCGCGAGAAGGCAGATGCGATCCCGGCGGAGTTTGATTTCGCCGCGGTCGCGCTGCCCCAGAGCCCGGGCGGGGTCGCCAATATCGAGCCAGCCGCCGTGATCCATTTCCTGCAGGCGAAGGGCCTGCTCGAAGGGCTCGACGTCCTGCCGCACGTCACCTGCAAAGATATGAACGCCGACGCCATCATCAGCTCGCTGATGAGCTATAAGAAAGGCGGCATCACAGACCTTCTGGCGCTCACCGGGGACAAGCCGGCGAAGGCGGCGGGCGTCTTCGAGCTGGAATCGCTTGGTCTTCTGCGGCTGATCAAGCGGATCAACTCGGAATCGTACCTCCGGGCGAAGCCGCAAGCGCTTGGCGAGATCCACCGGTTCTTCCCCGGGGCGGCGGTCTCCCCGTTCAAGTACACCGAAGCGTCGCAGATGCAGCAGTACTACAAGATGGAGAAGAAGATCGCCTGCGGCGCGGAGTTTCTGATTACCCAGGTGGGCTGGGACTGGCGCAAGTCGCTCGAATTGTTCACATACATGAAGCAGGCCGGCCTGAACGTGCCGGTGATCGGGAACGTGTACCTGTTGAGCACGCTGACGCCGGCCCCAAGGCTGATGCACGACATCAAGCTGCCCGGCTGCTTCGTCAGCGACGAACTCTTGGCGAAGGTGCAGTCCGAGCGGATCGACGACCACCTCGAGCGGGCAGCCCAGCAGGTCGCGATGTACAAGGCGATGGGTGCGGCCGGCGTGGATATCGGCGGCGTCCACGACTTCGACATGTTCGCCCGTATCCTCCAGCGAGCCGCCGAGATCGGCGCCGGTTGGGAGCAATTCAAGGAGAACCTCCACTGGCCGGCGAAAGAAGCGTTCTACTTGTATGACGACTCCGGCGTCCAGGCCCGGCTCATCACGCCCTATCCGACGTTCAACAAGCGGTTCTTCGATTTCTCGCACCGGGCTTTCCTGGACCCCGAACATATCGGCTTTCGCGTCTTCCGAAAAACGATGGCGCTCCTGGGCGCCGACGCAGGCCGGGGGGCAATCTACAAGCTGTTCAACAGTGGCGAGAAGTGGTTCAAGTACCTGCTGTTCGAGTGCGAGGAGTGCGGCGACTGTTTCCTCCCGGAGAACTTCGGACTCTGCACCATCGGCGGCTGCGAGAAGGGAATGGACAACGCGCCGTGCGGCGACGCCACGGTCGACGGGCAGTGCGGCAACAACCTCGACCGGCTCTGCATCGGCGAGCGGATCTACGAGGCCGCCGCCTCCGAGGGTAGCCGTGACGGCGGCAAGGCCGAAGGACCTGCCGGTGGACTTGAGCGGCTTCGAACCATCATCAATAAGCCGCGGAATCCCGCCCTGGAGCATACCTCATCCATCATCAACTATCTGTTCGCAAAGGACCACACAATGAAGGCCCCGATTATCGCCATCGGCGAAGCCATCCACGCCTCGATTCCCAAGACGGGCAAGATCATGAAGGAGCTGCACGACCTCGGTCCCGGCGCCTACACGAAGCCGAGCGGCCCGCTGGAATACATTCGGGCGCTGATCGAATCGCAGGCGGAGGAGGGCGCGGACTACATCGCCGTCAATCTCGACGCGTTTGGCGAGGACAACCCGCAGCAGGCGGTGGACATGATGGTCGAGTACGTCAGGCTCGTGCGGAAATGGGGTCACGGCGTACCCGTCTGCATCGACAGCAGCAGTGACGATGTCCTGATGACGGGCCTGAAGGAGTGGTACACCACACCGGCAGATGGAGGACAGACGACAGAGGACAGAGGACAGGAGCGCCTACCGTCTTCCGTCGTCCGCCCTCCGTCCTCCGGGCTTCGGCCGCCGCTCATCAACTCCGTCAAGGTCTATACGATGGAGAAGGTCCTGCCCCTCAAGAAAGACTATGACTTCTCGTTCGTCGGGCTGCTCGTCAGCGAGGAACGGCCGACTGGGCCGGGCGGGTCGCACTCCGTCGATGAGCTGGTGGGCATGGCAAAGCAGATCTTCGAGCGTGCGGTGGGGCACTACGGCTTCCGGCCCGAGCAGATCTTCTTCGACTCGACCGTCTTTCCGTTGGCGATTGACATGCCGATGGAGCCGGGCGTCCCGGGCTACACGTACCGCACGTTCGAGACGATCAAGCGGATCAAGACCGACCCGCAGATGAAGGGCGTGCACTGCTCGCTGGGGATCAGCAACAGCGTGCGCGACCTGCCGGCCCGCCGGATCGGCGTCTGCCGGGCCTACGTCGCCAAGGCCATTGAGTACGGCCTCGACGCCGGCATCGTCAACACCGCCCACCAGTACGGCTCCGCCGAGCCCGCCCGCGAGCTGCTGGAGCTCGTCGACGCCTACGTCAACCTCGACGGCTCCGTCGAAAAGACCGGCAAAGCCATGGAGATCATGGCCCGGTTCTGCCGCGAAAACCGAAAGCCAAGCTGACCGGGCCGCAAGGCCGGCTGCGCCGACCACGCAAGTTTGCTTTTGCGTCATTGATGGGGAGTCTGACTTGCATTAGCCCGGATTTCCCAAGTAGTTCGTGACAAATGAACAGGATTTTGATAGTATGAAGCTTATGGAGGCCACTCAAGCCACTCTTACCATCTGACACGGGAGAACCCTGTGGGTGAAACACGCAAGGACGCTCTGAGGCTCGATTTTGACCGCAAACTGAAGCTCGAATTTCATGGCACAAAGGTCACCAGTGATGCCGGACTGCTGGCTTACCGGGAGCTTGACGAGGTCCTTGGCCTGATTGCGATGATCAATTCTGAGCTTCGTGACATCCGAACAGGCAAGAACACGCAACATGGTATCGCTGCTTTGCTCAGGCAGTCGATATACAGCAAGCTTGCAGGTTACGACGATACGAATGATGCTGAACGTCTGGCCCTTGATCCGGTCATGCGCCCTGTTGCCGGTGGCAGAGCCGTGGAACGTTCGGCTGCTTCGACCAGTGTCATGAGCAGATTCGAGACAGAGATACTGGCTCAGTCCAAGAACCAGGAGCTATTGATGAACCTGGCAGGTGAATGGGTTGATCGAGGACACCAGCGAAAATCAATCAAGCAGATTATCCTTGATATGGACAGTTCGGTCAGCCCGACCTATGGCAATCAGGAAGGCTCTGCTATAATGGATACTTTGAGTGCACCTGTTATCACCCGCTGTTCTGTTTCAATCAATTTGGTGACATGGAGCGGGCTCTTCTTCGTAACGGAAACGTTCATAGTGCCGATGACTGGCGACGTTTACTGGAGCCGATTGTCAATCGTTATCGAGGTTATGACATCCTCCGATTCTTCCGTGGCGATGCCGCCTTTGCTGACCCCAAGATGTATCGCTATCTCGAAGCAGAGGGGTACTCCTATGCGATACGACTGAAGGATAACCAAATACTGCACAAGAAGATCGAACACATGTTGACTCGGCCTGTGGGTCGCCCACCAAAGAAGCCTGTTGTTCTATATCACAGTTTTCGGTATCAAACAGCCAGTTGGGATATAGCTCGCAGAGTGGTTGCTAAGATTGAATGGCATGCCGGTGAACTGTTTCCACGAGTCGGCTTCATCGTGACGAACCTACGCTGGAAGTCCAGCAACGTAGTGAAGTTCTACAACAAACGAGGCACAGCCGAGCAGTGGATCAAAGAGGGCAAATATGCATGGAACTGGACAAGGTTGTCGTGTCATGATTTCGTGGATAACCAAGTCCGTTTTCAGTTGTTTGCTCTTGCTTACAACTTGGGAAACTTCTTAAGGCGGTTGGCGTTGCCCAAGTCAGTCAAGAAATGGTCGCTGACGACGCTGCGGGAGAAGTTCATCAAGATAGGAGCCAAGGTGGTCAGCCATTCCCGTTACGTGATATTTCAGATGGCAGAGGTGATGGTATCAAAAAGGTTGTTTCAGGAAATCCTTGAACGTATCGGGCGATTGAAGCCTGTTCCACTTGGGTATGGCTGATGATAAGAATTGCTGAACAACTTGGATTTATAAAGGTGCGAGCGCTCAAGGTCTGCACAGAAGCTGAGATTGGTAGGAGGGCGAGGCGCATAAAATCATGTTCTCGTGCAACTTTTCAGCAAAGTGGCTTTGAAAGTGGGATCTCTTGATATTTCAAGGGGTATATCGTAAGATTATTAGTGGCGTACGAAGAAAATTATGTTTGTTAACCGTGCAAATGGGAAATGTCAGATGCACTGGATTCTGATATCTATGATTCGCACGCTTTCAAGAAATAGGTTCTTATCATTCGTCCCATCGGCCCAAGTGACATCGCCGGCATCAGTTGTGACACGCGCGGCACAATCGCCGAGGAACGGCGAGAAGGGGGCATGG
>CBFDDG010000405.1:0-4702 GCA_965603505.1 uncultured Phycisphaerae bacterium
CCAGCCAGACCTATCCAGCAGGCGAATGCTCTTCCCGACCGAAATGACATTGGACAGCTCCGCAGTTTCCCCAGGCATCACACTTGATGGAGCAGACGTCATGCCGGCCCAGCCCTTGCTCGGCCGCAATCGCTGCAATCGCTATGTCAAAGGCTTGCCCGCCGGGCAGGCTCCCGTACAAAGGTGTGTAGGCGACTCGATCGCCGGCCCCCTCCGAGAGTCGCCGGTACTCTTTCGCATAACAGGTGTGTCCGTCGGCCCCGAGGACGAGGCAACTGTTCCGCGGGACATCGCAGCGTCGGCTTTGCGTCCACGTGAGTTGCTCCATGTTTCCGTAACCGGGGGAACCGTCCTCAGCTCGCTCCAGCAACAGGAAAGCCGCTCCTTCGGCCATCACGGCCGTTTGCTTGTCCCAGGCAAACGGTTCAATCGGCCCGCACGCTTCGGCCCCGAAGAAGCGCTCGTGGCAGTAGCCCAGGACGGGGCAGATTTCATCGACGGCACCGAACAAGACCGCCTCGACCCGGCCTTCCAGGAGCCACTGGCGTGCGGTCAGCAGGGCTGATATGGTCGACATCTCGAACTGGCTCACCGTCAGGCACGGCCCTCCCAACTCCAGCACAATGCTTAGATGCGATGCGGCCGACGAATGAACGGAGTTCGAGAAGAGCGTCGGCGAGGGAAAGTGGCCGTCCTCCTCAATCATGGTGTCCAGGAAATCGAAGGTGCTCTTGGAGGCCCCAAATCCGCTGGCGATCACGAGGCCGACGTCGTTGCGTTTCACAGGCTTATCCCAACCGGCGTCCTCCAGGGCCAGCGATGCCCCCAACACAGCGATCTTGGCGAACCGATTCATGCGCCTCAGGGCGGCCGGAGCCACAAGACGACGGACGTCGGAGATGTCCACTTGGTAGGTTGGCAGCTCATGCGGCCCCGATGGGCTCGCGACGGAGACAGTGCCGTTGGGCTTGCCCCCGGTGCCCAGCGCGTCAAGCAACGAAGGCTTGCCTTGGCCGAACCCTCCGACCAAGCCAATTCCAGTGATAGAGAGACGAGAGTCTGTCACGATTGTCCCTGAAAGATCAGCACCGCATTGTTCCCGCCGAACGCGACGGAATCGGACAGCCCGTACCTGCTGGCGACAGGCGTGTTTTCGAGGACCGGTCGGCCGGGAAACTCCGGATCGGGCTCCTGATAGCCGATGTTCATGGGGATTCGTTTCTCCCGCAGGCAGAGGATGGTGATAACTGCCTCGATTCCGCCGGCGGCCCCCAACGTGTGGCCGGTGAACCCTTTGGTGGAGCCGAACGGAACGTCCGGAAATATCTCGGGAAACAGTCTTCCCTCTACGCGATCGTTCTCCGGCGTGGCGGTCCCATGGGCGTTGATGAAGTCGATATCGCCCGGGCTCAAACCGGCCTGCGCCAGGGCCTGATCCAGCGCCCGTCTCAAACCGTTGCCATTCGGTTCCGGTGCGGAAATATGGTAAGCATCGGACGCATTGCCGTAGCCGGACAATAAGGCCTGCATCGGGGCGCCTCTGTCCCGGATGGATTGCTCTGACTCCAGCACGACGACGCCGGCCCCTTCGCCGAGGTTCAGACCCTTGCGGTCACGGTCGAACGGCCGACAGGGGCTTGTATCGGTAATCAGCAGGGACAGAAAACCGGCGTGGATGACGTTACACAGCATGTCGGCCCCGCCGGCAATCGCGATGTCACATACCCCGGCTCTTACCCAGTCCGCCGCATGGCCGATGGCAACACTGCCGGACGAGCAGGCATTCGTGATCGTCTGGCATGGACCGGTCAGGCCAAAGGCCTGGGCGACCATTGACGCAGGATTGGCCTGCAGGTAATGGCGAATCGGCCCGATACCGGGCATGCGCCCGGCCCGAAAATCACGGTAAAACCCCTCATTGTTCATCGCACTGCCGACGGTCGTGCCTATGCAAACCCCCACCGTGCGACTTTCGAGCAGCTCAGCGCCCAAGCCCGCATGGGCCAGTGCCTCACCGGCCGCGGCGACCGCCAGCCGCCCGCATCGCTTGCACTCAGGCCCCTCATAATACCCCTCGGGGGCCGAACGGCTGTCCAACTGGAACACAGGGTAGCGATCGCCCCGCACCTCGCGCCAGGCGACGCGACGCTGCCCCGCAAATAGCGTTTCCGCCACCTGGGGAACCGATCCTCCGGCTGCGCAGAGGCACCCCAATCCCGTGATGGGAACTGCCCTGTTGACCCGTATCATGCCGGCATACGCTCCCCAATGAATCTGGCCAGGGAGTCAATGGAGGCAAAGGCTTCGCGTCCTTCGGTCATGTCCTTGATTTCGACCCCGAAGTGCCTCTTGACCACGACGACCAGCTCCACAGCGTCAAGCGAATCCAGTCCAATGCCCTCTCCAAACAGGACCTCGTCATCGCGGATTTGCTCCGGTGTGACTTCCTCAAGGTTGAGGTCTTCAACAATGACTTGCTTCAGTCTTTGTCTGATATCCATAAAGACAACTCTCCTGACCACGGTCTCCTCTAAGGTCCCAAATAGCTGATGGGCCACGATCCGGCCTGCCATTTCCCGTTCGCCGGCAACATAAAGGCAGTCCGGTGCCGATATCGGCAGATTGTACCACATGAGGCATGGCTTATCAAAAGATGTTGACAACAAAGCTGTTTCGATTATTTTCTAAGGTTCGCCATGGGTCTACCCGCGGCGTCAACGGTCAGCCGGGCATGCTGATCCCTGTGGAATGGAAAGACAGAGCGGCTGAATCAGGAGTAGCTCCACGATGAGTGAGCACGATATCGCCTTGATCACGGGCGCATCAAGAGGCATTGGTGCGGCCATTGCCGTTCGTCTGGCCGGAGCAGGTTACGATATCTGGCTGAATTATCGAAGCAATCACGAGGCGGCAAAGGCCACGGCCGCTCGGGTCCGCGACCTGGACCGGGAGTGCACGCTGGTGCCGTTTGACGTCTCCGATGCATCGGCCACCGGCGAGGCCCTGGAATCTCTCATGAAGGACCGGTGCCCATACATTCTGGTCAATAATTCGGGCATCAATCGCGACGGGCTGCTGTTCTGGATGTCTCGCGAGAACTGGAAGGATGTGCTGGACGTCAGCCTCGATGGTTTCTATCATGTAACCAGTCGCGTCGTGGGCCTGATGATGCAGAAGAAGCGCGGGCGCATTGTCAACATTGTCTCCACGTCCGGCCAGACCGGTATGCCCGGACAAGTGAACTACTCCGCCGCCAAGGCGGGCCTGATCGGCGCAACACGGGCCCTGGCCAAGGAGGTGGCTCGCAGCGGCGTGCTTGTCAACGCGGTCTCCCCCGGGTTCATCGAGACCGATATGACTAAGGATTTGCCAAAGGCCGAAATCCTCAAGATGATTCCGCTCCGCCGATTCGGTACATGCGAAGAGGTGGCGGCGGCTGTGGTTTTCCTGTGCTCGGACGAGGCATCCTACATGACCGGGCAGGTCCTGAACGTCAACGGCGGCATCTACATGTAGTGCCGGATCCATTGGAGAACTCATGGACGCGACGATGAGGTGCAAATGAACCGAGTCGCCATTACTGGAGTCGGTATTGTCTCCTGTCTGGGGACCGATAAGGAGACAGTCGCGAAGAGATTGTACCGCGGCGAGTCCGCCATCGAGGTCGATCCCGAGCGGGTGGCCCTGGGTTTTCGCAGTCCGCTGACGACCCGTATCACCGGTTTTGACCCGACGCGGTATTTGAACCGCAAGGCGCGGAAGACGATGACGGATTACACCATTCACGCCTATGCGGCGGCTGTGGATGCCGTCCAGGATGCCGGTCTCGCTCCTGAGGACCTTCAGAACGATCGCACCGGCCTGATCTTTGGATGTGATTCGAGTTGCCTGGCGGCCGTTGAGCAGGTGGACCTGGTCAGGCAGCACAACACCACGAGCGTCATCGGCAGCGGGCATGTATTCTGCTCGATGACCTCGAACGCCACCATGAATCTGAACGCCCTGCTCAAGACGCAGGGGGCCTGTTGGACGCTCAGTGCCGCGTGCAGCAGCGGCGGCCACGCCGTGGGGCAGGCGGCGGATCTCATCCGGCTGGGCAGACAGGATCGCATCATATGCGGCGGGGCGCAGGAGCTCAACTGGCAGTCCATGTGCAGCTTCGATGCCTTGGACGCGTTTTCCACGCATGTATCCGCCCCGCACGAGGCGTGCCGGCCGTTTGATGCAAGCCGGGACGGCTTGGTCCCCGGCGGTGGTGCGGCAGCCCTTATGCTGGAGCGATATGATCTGGCCCAACAGCGCCGCGTCCCCATTCTGGGGGAGGTAGTGGGCTATGGTTTCTCCTCGGACGGGGTCAACGTCTCGGTCCCGAGTGAAGGCGGGCTGTTGCGGGCGATGGCGTTGGCGGTGCAGGAGGCCAAGTTCTCCATCGAAGAGGTCGACTATGTATGCGCTCACGCCACGGGGACCCCGGTTGGAGATGGCGTGGAAGCCCTTGGGATCTGTAATCTGTTTGGCGACACCCACCGTCCGGCGGTTGCTTCGCTCAAGGGTATGATCGGGCATGAATTGTGGATGGCCGGCGCCGCACAGGTCGTCTACTGCATTCTGATGGCGCAGAATGGGTTCATGGCGAAGAGCTTCAATTTCGAGCAGCCGGACGAATACAGCGAGAAGCTGCGCATTCTGACCGACCGTCTCG
>CBFDDG010000406.1:0-4699 GCA_965603505.1 uncultured Phycisphaerae bacterium
TATTGCTGCCGCTGTCGGTCGTGCAACTGTGTACTCCAACAGCCGGACAGCCGTAGAGATTGTAGTCACACCAGTTGAGCCAACTGAGATTACATACTGGAGCAAGCATCCGCTTGGCGTCGCAGAGGGCGTGACCTGCGTCATGCTCATACTGAATAAGTCTAGTCAGGTACTCAATGGCCAGGCCTTCGGCGAAGGGTGTCCCCGCAAATGTTTCATGCGAGGCAAGTGCACTTGCAGTCCTCGTCGCACCCACTGTAGATACGGCCCCGTTCCTCAGAAGCGTGTACGCCAGGTTATCCACTGTTTCGGGATGAGCAGTCAGACAGGATACCTGGAAAGTGAAGGCAGGGTGACGATCATCCAGTTCAGCTGCCCGGAGGTGGTCGATGACATCAATGGCACGGGTCTCCCCGCCGTGCGTGTGCCAGACCGCGACTCCGAAGGGCGAAGACTTCCAAGAACGAACAACATTATCCACCGTACATGGCATGAATTCGGGTGGTGAAATCAAGTCATAGTCTCGCTCGTAGATTCGAAAGCAGCTCCAGCCCCCTTTGAAAGCAATGATTCTGCTCTTGATCTCTTCGCCCATCCGGTAGAAGAAGGGATTCAAGTCATCGTCCGGTTCTATTACAAGCAGCATCTTCTTTCGCCACTGTGTCTCATGCTCGGGAGTGTTCTCATAGCTCATGATCTTTGACAGGATGTGGTCGAGGGGCCCAACGTCGGGAGCCTGCGAAGTCGATGGTGTTGTACCGCCGGAGCTGGCTGGCTCACCGTAGATCGTAAAGGCCCCGGCATAAATACGCAGGGGATCGTCTCCGGGGGCCTCGCTCCATTCGTCCGACGGCTCATTGTATGCCTGAAATCCAGGATAGGGGAACATCTCGGATCGCCAGACAAAGGCCCTGACTCCAGGGTTGGGGTTGTTGACGGGATCGACAAGTGGGACGCCAGATTCCGTATTTCTCATCCAAGCCAGGGCGCAACCCTGTGTGCCGTCAGATCGTTCCCCATAGATCGTCAGGTAGTAGTCACCGGGCGGCAGGTCGAAGCTGACCTGGATGTGGTGCCACCAGTTCTCAGAGCGGGGTATGCCCGGATCATCCTCGTGCAAAGGCGCTGGGACTGTCCCACGTGCGACAATGTCAGCTTCCCGCGGTTTGCTCTGGCCCTCGCGCCGCCAGACGATGTAGCCGACCAAATCAAAGTCCCTGTCATAGTAGGTGTCAAGCCAATAGTCCGCGCCGATACAGGTTATGTGCCATTGCCCGCGTGTAGTTGGTAGCGAAAAGGGCTGTGCAACCCATGTCTGTGGTCCTCCCGATAGATTCCCGGCCCAGAAACCAGCATAGTACCGTCCGCCCGCGTCCATCCCCGCCTGTGCTGGTCCACTGTCGTACAGAACTTGTCTGCCGGTCACTGCTTGTTCATAGCAGGGAATTCGTCCGATGAGCACATCCCAGCAGCGATCAACTCCGCCGGCACCGAAATCGTGGCTCCACTCGCCGCAGAGGCCATCATCATCAAGATCCCAGTTTCCGGTCAAGTCCGCGTAGTAGTAGTCAGAGGGCGAGTGCTTCTGGACAGCATCGACATCCTTGAGACAGGTTGTGCTCCCATCGTTCATAGGCCATAGCATCTTCATCGGTATGCGCCCGTGGTACGGATGGGGATTGCCGATCAGGAGGACATAGAGGATATTGTCCATGCGATAATTACGACGCAGCCAGTTCCGAATATTCTCGGCGGCTGCATCGCCCACACCACCGCCGAAGTTCTCCTCCGTCACGACCCGGACATTGAACCCTCTGGCCTCCTTGTGTGCAATGAAGTTGCCCAGTTTTCCCGACATTGCCAGGATGTCCGTCGTGGTGACGATCGCATAGCCGGGCTTCGTATTCGCTGCGACTTGGATATTCGAGGCGGTTCCACGACGATATGATCCTGCCTGCTGCTCGCAGTTAACGACGATTGCCCTCAAGATATCTTCGCCGATATCACCGGGCGGGCCGCTCCCAGCGTCGGCTTGGATCTGCAGTGCCCGCTCGAACCGAATCCTCAACTCACCACGGACAAGGCGATGCAACCTCTTCTGAATGGGATTATAGTGAAACAGAGGCACGGCGGCCTGAGCGATCTTCCACTGCCGAAACTTGCCCGTGGCTATCAGTTTGACGTCGCACGGCGGCCAAAAAACATCCGCCCCGTATATCCCTGCGTCGTATGTCTCATCGGCAGGCGCCGCTTCTGTCTCACCGCGGCCATCTACCCCACCTGTCCGAGGGAGCAGACAGCTCGGGGCCGGGGCAACATTCCACCTGCCCTCTGCCAAATCGAACTCAGCGCGGCTCAGGTCAACAGCAACTGTTCCCGGGACCGCATCCTGGGGCAACAGGACGCTGACCACCTGCCAAGGGATTTGCGGCTCACCCGGCAGATTCAACCAC
The DNA here is from genome assembly GCA_965603505.1 of uncultured Phycisphaerae bacterium. GTDB lineage: Bacteria > Planctomycetota > Phycisphaerae > Sedimentisphaerales > Anaerobacaceae > PLanc-01. The sequence goes on from CBFDDG010000406.1 coordinate 2,454, forward strand.
TGCGCGCCTGCGACGACGAACTCCGCTGTGTCGCCGGGACCGCCGTCGATCTCTACCGACAGCAGGTCCAGTGGGACCGTGAACTCGCCCTGCCCTGCAACCGCCGTTGCCATGGGCGCCCCAAGAATGGACAGGAGAATCAGCACATGCCGTATGGTGTCTTCGCATTGCGTCATGAGAGTGTCTCCGAATGGGCGTCAGTGACCCTGTCTCATGTGCGCTCCGTCAGCTACATCTGGTCTGTTACTCCGCCCGCGCGTCGGTGACTTGCCAACGCGCGACCACTCCTGGTGATTGAATTATAATGGATTCTTTGGTTTGGGGCAAGCAGAAACGGCCTGAAGATTGCCGAGAAGCTGGAGGCGGGATCAGGTCATCTCCGGTGGCGGGCCGGGAGGGGTCGCCGCTCACGCGGGTGACAGTGCCTCGGCTCGCAACGAATTTACGGCTCGCACGGCTACAGCGGACATCAAACATCAAAAAGCAAATGGCAAAATGACAGAGCAAAATTCAAAAAGGATTCGATCTCAGACACGTACCTTTCTCTATGGCGAAAGCGCTTGACGGCTATGTGTGCCAGGGATTGCGCATCGGGCGCGTGAGCCTTCGGGTGGCTTGCGGATCGTCCAGGAACTGCTCTTTCGTGGGGTCCCAGCGGAGCTTGCGGCCGAGCCGGATCGCGATGTCATCCAACTGGCAAATCGTGTTCGAGCGGACCGCCACGTCGATCGGGCAGGCCGTGGTCCGGCCCGTCCGGACGGCGTCCAGGAAATCGCGATGATGACTGCTGCTGGCGTGCAACCGGGTCTCATTGGGCCCGATTTCAGACTGTAAGAGCGATTTCGGGTTCGCGTCGAGCTTGCTGCGGTTGACGAAGACCCACCCGTCCGTGCCGCGAAACAGGACGCCCTGGCTGAAGCCCTGGACCTGGGCCGGGTGCGCTGCGCTGGTCTCGTTATCCATGTGAACGACGGTGACACCGTCTGCGAACCGGTTCTCGACCTGCCAGGTCAATGCGCAATCCGCGACGCCGTCCTGCGAGAACGCGCCGCGTCCGACAATCTCGACCGGGCCTGTATCTTCGGCCCCATGGCCCCACTGCGCGATATCCACGTGGTGAATGCCCCAATTGCCGATGAATCCGATACAGTAATCCGAGATGTGATACCAGGTGCTGTAATTCTGCGTCCACGGCTTGTCGGGCCGGTGGGTGTAGGGCCGGCATCGCTCGAAGCTGTACGGTGCCCACGGGGCCGGGCCGAGCCACCTGTCGTAGTCGATGTCGTCCGGGACCGGCTCACTCGGCAGGCTGGGGACCGGCACGCCACCGGGGACGCCGACGAGGATCGTCTGAAGCTCGCCGATTCGGCCGTTGCGCACCAGCTCGCAGGCGAAGCGAAAGTCCCGCCCGGACCGCTGCTGCGTCCCAAATTGAAACACGACGCCATAGCGATGGATCGCCGCACGGAGGGCCTGTGCAGCGCGGAAGCTCCAGCCGATGGGCTTCTCATAGTACATGTGCTTGCCGTGCCGGGCCGCCTCGAGCCCGATCAGCACGTGCCAGTGGTCGGGCGTCGCGATCAGCACGGCGTCGATGTCGGTTCGCGCGCACACATCGCGAAAATCACCGAAGGTTGCACAATCCTCGTTCCCGTAGTGGGCGTCGACGACGGCCTTGCCCTTCTGCCGCTGGCTCTCACTGACGTCGCAGACGGCCGTGACCTGCACATCGTTCTGTCCCAGGAAGGCACGCATGTTGCCGGTGCCTTGAATGCCCAGCCCGATGCAGGCCATGGAAATGCGGTTGCTCGGCGCGTTCGCCCCGAAGACCGACGCCGGCACGATCGTCGGCAGGGACAGGCCGACAGCCGCCGCACCGGTACCTTTGAGAAACGTTCGACGATCCAACCGCGTCACTCGATCGATCCTCTTTCGCTCCATCGTGATCCCCTCTTTCTCTCGTGTCACAAATCCGAAGCACGAAATCCCCCGTGAGGCCATCCCCAAGCTGCGCTTGAGGCTGCCACCCAGCCGAGCAACGGGTTTGCTGGGATAGGCTCTCAGTAAACGCTCCGGCCGGGTGCCATGTCTACGCTCGCGTAGACATGCTCAATCCGACGCACAAGACATGCCTACGCCAGCGTAAGCATGGCACCCAGGTCCGCTGCGCGATAACTCGCTATGCGGCACGAGTCAGTACCGACGCTGCCACCGGCACAATCATCAATAACTCAAACTGACCGATT
>CBFDDG010000407.1:0-4686 GCA_965603505.1 uncultured Phycisphaerae bacterium
ACGTCGCCCGCATTCAGCACGCCCTCGATCAGCTTGCCGGTGCCGTAGCCTTTCTTGCTGTTGCGTACGATGATCCAGTTCTTGTCGGTCTCTATCGCGGTGGCCGCGGCCAGGGCGACGCCGCCCAGCTCCGCCCCGGCTATCAGCGTGACATCGTCGGTGATGTGCCCCGCGAACGCCTGCCCGAGCGACTTGAGAATGTCCGGGCAGGTCTCGAAGAGGTACTTGTCGAGGTAGTACTTGCTGCGTTTGCCGCTGCGGAGGACGAAATCGCCTTCGAGATACGCCGTCTCCTTGATGCGTCGGATGAGTTCTTCCCTGGTCATCTTACGGTCTCCCCTTAGACCTTGAGCTCGACTTTGCGATTGAGTTCTTTCGCGTACTTCTTGCGAATCGGCGTCACCACGCTCCGGATGAATTCATCGACCTGGCGCGGGGCCCGGCCGACGTAGGCCGGCGGGTCGAGGACCTTATCGAAGTCGATTCTGGTGAAGGACACGTCCGCGCGGAGCCGACCGATCAGATCGTTGCGCCGGCCAAGCTTCTTGACCTCGCCGGCCGCCGCCTGCGAATGCAGTCGGATCTTCTCGTGCAGCTCCTGGCGGTTGCCGCCGGCCTTGACGGCCGCCATCAGGATGTTCTCCGTCGCCATGAACGGCAGCTCGGCCGCCACGTGCGCCTCGATTACCTTCGGATAGACGACCATCCCGTCGAAAACGTTCAGCAGGATCTGCAGGATGCCATCGACGGCCAGAAATGCCTCCGGGATCACGACGCGCCGGTTCGCGGAATCGTCCAGCGTCCGCTCGAGCCACTGCTCGGAGGCCGTCATCGGCGGGCTCGTGGCCAGGCTGAGCACCAGCCGGCTCAGCGCCGTCACCCGCTCGCAGCGCATCGGGTTTCGCTTGTAGGCCATGGCGGACGAGCCAATCTGCGATTTCTCGAACGGCTCCTCCATCTCCTTGCGGTTCGCCAGCAGACGGATATCGTTGGACGCCTTGTGGGCCGACTGCGCGATCGAGGCCAGGGCGTTGACGACGAGCGTATCGATCTTGCGCGGATAGGTCTGGCCGGTGACGGGGCAGGTCTTCTTGAAGCCGAACGCCGCCGCCACCTCTTTATCAAGCTGCTTGACCTTGGCGTGGCGGCCTCCGAACAGCTCCAGGAACGACGCCTGCGTACCCGTCGTGCCCTTGACGCCGCGAAACGGCAGCGTCTGGATGCGGTGCTCGATCTCGTGCAGGTCCAGCACGAACTCCTGGCACCAGAGCGTCGCCCGCTTGCCGACCGTGGTGAGTTGGGCCGGCTGAAAGTGCGTGAAGCCGAGCGTGGGCAGCTCGCGGTGCTGCTCGGCGAATTTCGCTAAAAGATCGATCACGGCGGCTAACTTGCCCGCGACGAGATGCAGCGCGTCGCGCATGATGATCAGGTCGGCGTTGTCGCCCACGTAGCAGCTCGTGGCGCCGAGATGGATGATCGGTGCGGCCTTGGGAGCCATATCGCCGAACGTGTAGACGTGCGCCATCACGTCGTGGCGAAATCGCTTCTCGTAGGCCGCTGCCTTCTTGAAGTCGATGTCGTCCAGGTGGCGCGCCATCTGGCTGATCTGATTCCGCCGGATGTCCAGGCCGAGCTTCTTCTCGGCTTTGGCCAGCTCCAGCCAGAGCCGCCGCCACGTGCTGAATTTCTTCTGCGCCCCGAAAAGCTCCGCCATCTCGCGTGAGGCATTTCGCTCGACAAGGGGGCTGGTGTACAGGTTTTTTTCTTGCGCCATGGTATCTTCCTATCGTACGGCGTCACTCGCCGGCGAGCTTGCGCTCGCGTTCGGCCAGAAGTCTCTCGATCTCGTCCATGTCGGCTCCGCTCAGGTCCCATTGCGACGCTTGCACGGTCTCCTTGATTTGCCCGGGCCGGCGGGCGCCGACGATCGCGGCGGTCACCTCGGACCTGCGCAGGACCCAACTGACCGCCAACTGCGCGCAAGTTCGCCCGTTGCGCTTGGCGATCTTCTTCAATCCCTCCACCGTCTCCAGGGTGGCGGAGAACTGTGGGTCCTTGAACTCCGGCATGCGCAGCCGGTGGTCGTCGCGCGCCAGGGCGGCCAGCCGTTCGTGACTGAACTTGCCCGTCAACAGCCCCCGCTGCATGGGACTGTACACGACGACGCCCATGTTGTGGGCGGCACAATAGCCCAGGAGTTCCTCCTCAACTTCCCGGTGCAACATGCTGTAGGGCGGCTGCAACGACGAGACGGGGTGGATCTTGCTGACGCGCTCCATCTGCTCGACGCTGAAGTTCGAGACGCCGATATAGCGCACCTTGCCCTCGTCGGCCAGGCGGGCCATTTCCTCCCAGGCTTCCTCGATATCCTCCTCCGGGTCCGGCCAGTGCATCTGGTACAGGTCGATGACGTCGATGCCGAGCCGCCGCAGGCTGTCCTCGCACTCGCGACGAATGCTGTCGCGCTTCAGGTGCGTAACCTTCTGCCTCTTCTCGTTCCACAGAATCCCGCATTTGGTCGCGATGTAGGGCTTGTGGCTCGTCTGCCGCAGGACCTGGCCGACCAACTCCTCAGAGTGGCTCAGCCCGTAGGCCGGCGCCGTATCGATCCAGTTGATGCCCGCGTCCAGCGCCTCATGAATGGCGGCGCGGGCCTCGTCGTCATCCTGCGGCCCCCATCCGTACTCCCACGGCCCGCCCATCGCCCAGGTGCCCAGGCCGACCGTCGTGAGCGCCATGTCCGTGCCGCCCAATTGCCGCGTCTGCATGACCTCATCCCCGATACAAGGAACCATCCGTGTCTGTTTCTCCACTGAACGTTAGAGAATAGTCGGATTCGGCCAGCGAATCAATAGGCTTGTCCGCTCCGCACGGGCAACGGGGCTTGAACCTCTTGGGCAGAGCCGGTAGACTCGGCCCGCCTGAGCCGCGGGGCTCGGGGCCACAAATTCTTTTGCCTGGGACCGTCATGAAGACAAACAGCCATTTCATAAAACAGATCGGGTTCGGCGCATTGCTCCTGCTCCTTTCCGTCCTCTTCTATACGCTGCACTATGCGCTCTTCCACGACGCCCATCACATCTTCATCTATTTGGTGGGCGACGTTGCATTCGTATTCATCGAGGTGCTCCTGGTCACGCTCATCCTCCACCAGATTCTGAGCGAGCGGGAGAAACGCGCGATGCGCCAGAAGCTGAACATGGTCATCGGCGCGTTCTTCAGCGAGGTCGGGACGCCGCTGCTGAACCACTTTCGCTCCTTCGACAAGAGCGCCGACCGGATCGCGGACCGGCTCGATGTCGACGCCGATTGGTCGCACGAGCAGTTTGAGCGCATGCGCGAAGTGCTGCGCACGCACGACTACGAAGTGGACAGCCGAGCCGGCGACCTCAAGACGCTGCAAGAGTCTCTCATCTCGAAGCGCCCCTTCCTGCTGCGCCTGCTGGAGAATCCCAACCTGCTGGAGCACGAGAGATTCACCGAGCTGCTCTGGGCCGTCTTCCACTTAGCCGACGAGCTCTCGCACCGCCCCACGATGGAGGGTCTGCCCCAACCCGACTACGAGCACCTTGCCGGCGACATCAAGCGGGCGTACGCCCTGCTCATCCGCGAATGGCTCTCGCATCTGGATCACCTGAAGGCCAGTTATCCGTATCTGTTCTCCTTAGCCGTTCGCACCAACCCGTTCAACCCGACCGCCTCGGTCGAGCTGCAATAGCCGGACCCGACCAATTACGTTCCCGACCGGGGGCCGCAGACAGCAACACGTGTACGGCTGAATGACTGCATGGTGGTGTGCGACCAACTCTTGTGGCCTGGGTGGGAAAGTGCGGGATTTCGCGGGGTAGGGCGAGCGTCCCCGCTCGCCTGAAGAGGTCGTGCGGGGACGCACGACCTACGAGGGGCCACAAAACGCAGTCGCACACGCATGGTGCGCGAGGACTTCTCATTTGAAAGATCCGCCTTCTCCGTACTACTCCCTGTGAGAATCTTGTTTTCTTGCGCAGATTTCTCATGCTGAGAATGCGGTTAGCGCATGGCAGGCTGCCAGCAGACTTGGGGAGGGATCCCGTTGATTGCTCGGAGGAGGCGTGTTTTCCGGGGGGGGCTGGCATACAATCCTGCTGGCAGCCCCCAGAGCGAAAAAACGCGTTTTGGTTGCGGCCGAAGGCCGCGCTGTGTAGATTCGAAGCGTCAGTCGCGGCGCATGCTGATCGCAGAGGCAATAACGAGGCCCCGGCACCGATGAAGAGCCAACCGACATTCCGAATCGCCCGGTCCCTGGACGATCTCATGAAGGTGTTCATGGTCCGTGCCATCGTGTTCATGGAGGAGCAGCACATCCGTTGCCGTGAGGAAATCGATGAGCACGAGCATTCCGCCCTTCACGTCCTGGGCGAGATCGAGTCAGAGCCCGTGGCGGCGGGCCGAATTCGATTCCTGGGCGACTCGGCCAAACTGGAGCGCCTGGCCGTGCGCAAAGAGTATCGCAGCAAAGGCTGCGGCAGCAAGTTGCTGGCCTTCATGATCGCCACGGCCCGAGATGCCGGATTCACCCGTTTCAAACTGCACGCGCAAGTGGCGGCCCGCCGTTTCTACGCCAGGCAGGGGTTCGAAGTCCGCGGCGAGCCGTTCCTCGAGGTCAACATCGAGCATTGCCTGATGGTGAAAGAGGAGTAACGGGCC
>CBFDDG010000408.1:0-4685 GCA_965603505.1 uncultured Phycisphaerae bacterium
GGCGCCTGGTTCAGTTTGTGGAATCTGACACAACTGGCCGTCCAAACCGATGATGCGGACATGCGCGAGCGGGTTGCCCAGGCATGTGTTGAACTGTTGGAGAAGGTCGATCAAGGTAAAGTCGAGGGGGGTCTGGGAATCCATGCAGCCTGGACCTTGGGTAGACTCGGGCGCGCCGAGCACATCGACTTGCTGCGGCGATTGGGCGAGACGTGCGATCCATGGAGCGGTGGAGGCGACTACCGAGAGGCTGTGAGATTGTTGGAGGGATCCTCCGATCTTGTCGGGCAGGAGTTGTGGGAACACTCGGTCAGGGATTGGTTTGAGCCTCGATGGAAATGGGCGGGCAAATGGTTCGCGGAGCGATCCCGCCCCGTGGAAAATGTGGACACTGAGCTGAAGGATTTGGTCTCACCGCCGGAGAGTCAAGATGCACGTGAGGAAGATTTGGCGGAAGCCTTCGCTCCTCCGATTCCGATCGTCAATCAGTCGTCGAAGGTCGGGCGCAATGATCCCTGCCCGTGTGGCAGCGGAAAGAAATTCAAGAAGTGCTGCGGCCGTTCGGCCGGTGACCACGCACTGAGTTCGTGATCCTTGTTCCTGTTGGGCACGAAGGCCGGCAGCTCGCTTATCTGTCCCGAGCGGAATCACCCGTCGATGCGAGGGCTTTCACAGAGACAACGACGAACTTGGAGAGCGGGCTGCAAGTTGGCAAACAATCACCCGGCACTCGGTGTATAGGTTATCATAGAGTGTTTGTGAAAGGTGCGATCATGGGTGCAAAGAGGCGTTTGGCCGCTGTAAAGGCAGTGATCCTCGCAGTCGCGATAAGCGCGGGACTGCTGGTGGTTTGGGGCGGGTCCGGTCTCGCTGAAGAGGAACCAGCACAGTCGGCCCGTGACAGACTGGTGATCGATGATTTCTCGCCGGAGGGCGAGGGAGACTCGCCGAAGCCGAAATGGCAGTCCGCAGGCGGTCCCGCAAACGTGCAGATCGAGAAATACGAGGAGCGGGACTGCCTGCATCTGACCGGGGCCGCTTCAGCAAGCCGTGGCAGTGGCCTCATTCAGGCAGCGCGGTCTGTGCTGGCGAGACGCCGCCCGCTCGATGCCCGGCCGTATGACGGGATCCGGCTCACGGCGAAAGGAAACGGCCGGGCGTACGCGATTCATCTGCGAACGACGGCAACGCGCTTTCCGGGGCAGTACTACCGGGCGGAGTTCCCCACGAACGGCCAATGGCAGGACATCAAGCTGCCGTTCCGAAGGTTCATCGCCAACTCGGTCGTGCAGCCGCTGGACACGGGTGGGCTCGTGAGCGTGGCGATTGTCGCGGGCGCGAACGAATCCGATGCGGATATCTACATTGACGAAATCACATTTTATCGGGAGCGGAAAATGGTCAGGGAGTTGACGCCGGAAGAGGAACGAGTCATCATTCACAAGGGCACGGAACGGCCGTTCACCGGCAAGTACAACGAGCACTTCGAGAAGGGCGTCTACACGTGCCGGCGGTGCGGGGCCGAGCTGTATGAATCCTCGTCCAAGTTCCGGTCGCAGTGCGGCTGGCCCAGCTTCGACGACGAGATCGCCGGTGCCGTCAGGCGGCAGCGAGACGCCGACGGCAGGCGAACCGAGATCCTGTGTAACAACTGCGGCGGGCACCTGGGCCACGTCTTCCTTGGCGAAGGCCTGACGGCAAAGAACGTCCGCCACTGCGTGAACTCCATCTCGATGGACTTCCTCTCTGCGGAACAGCGCGAGGCCCAAGCCAGAGCGAAAGCAGAGCAGCCCGACCCGAATCAGCCTGAGACCGAGCGGGCGCTCTTTGCCTCTGGGTGCTTCTGGGGCACGGAATACCACTTCCAGCGGGCCGGCGGCGTGATCTCGACGACCGTCGGCTACACCGGCGGCCACGTGGAGAAACCGACCTACAAGCAGGTCTGCACCGGCCGGACCGGACACGCCGAGACGACCGAAGTCATCTACGACCCCACGAAGATTACCTACGAGCAGCTCGCGAAGCTCTTCTTTGAAACCCACGACTTCACGCAGTTGAATCGCCAGGGTCCGGACATCGGCCCGCAGTACCGCTCCGCCATCTTCTACCTGAGCGACGATCAGAAGAAGATCGACGAAGAGCTGATCCAAATCCTCCGCAAGAAGGGTTTCGACGTGAAGACCGAGGTCACACCGGCCGGCAAGTTTTGGCCCGCCGAGGACTACCACCAGGACTACTACAACAAAACGGGCAAGACCCCCTATTGTCACATCTACCGCCCGATCTTCTAATTGCGGACCACGCCGCACGAAGAACAACGGATCCGCTTTCTGGGATTTTACGAGCTTGGTGGGTTTCTCAATTGCATATACTTGGGACTCTCGCTCCCTGAAATGTGCGAAGCTCCCAAAACTGCCTGAACGGGTCGAACACAATTCTGTTGACTTTCATCGAACTTCCGGTCGGTCAAAGCGTACCATCCTGACACACGCTCCCTGTTGCAGAACCGCCTGGACAGGCTCAGCGTGAGTACTTATGATAAGCTGGGCGCTGATCGGGATGGTAATATTGATATATGGTTCTCCCTCGAAGCACCGGTGGGCACGGAGAGTAACTGGATCAAAACCATCTCTGGTGCGGGATGAGAAATACGGCTGCGTCTGTATGGCCATTGGGACCGTACTTCGGCCAAGCGTGGGAGCCGGACGACATCGTGGGGGGCAAATAGCGTTACTTGCTGAGAGGACACAATGGGAAAGGCCTATGAAGTGGAATTGAGTGCCATGACAATATCACAGTAGCGACAGAGAAGGAAATGGCCAGGTGAAGGAGAGATTGATGGTGGCGATATGGGCGTGGTTGTGGCTTGTCGGTTTGCTGTCCTCTTCGTCGGGAGAGACCCCTTCACGACTGCCCGTTCAGGATGAACTTGCCGGCTCAGTGAGTTGTCGTGCGTGCCACGAGAGGTTCTATGAGTTGTGGGCCCCCTCTCACCACGGCTTGGCTATGCAGCCGTACACATCTGAATTCGCGCGTGAGAGTCTGACGGCGGCGGAGACTGTCATAGAGATCGGAGAACACCGTTACCGGGCTTGCATCGGGCCGGATGAGGGCTGGGTGCTCGAACAGGGATCGAACGGAGGGAAACGATACCGAATCGTGCATGTACTCGGCGGCAAGAATGTGTACTACTTTCTGACGCCGCTGGATCGGGGACGCTTGCAGACCCTGCCCGTTGCCTATGATTTGCACCACAAGCAGTGGTTTGACACGGCGGCCAGCGGTGTGCGTCATTTTCCAGGCGTCAGTCGAGATGAGCCTGTCCACTGGACTGATCCGCTTTACACCTTCAACACCTCCTGTTATGGGTGCCACGTCAGTCAACTCTCAACCAATTACGATCTGAAGACCGACACGTACCATACGACCTGGGCCGAGCCGGGCATCAATTGCGAGACCTGCCACGGACCCGCAGATCAGCATGTGAAGGTGTATCAGCAGGCGGCTGCTACAGGGGATAAACCTAAGGATCTAATGCTCATCAGCACCAGGCCGTTCTCCGTTGAACAGACCAATTCGATGTGCAATAGCTGTCATGCCAAGATGAGTCCGGTCAGTGCCTCCTTCAGGCCAGGAGACAAGTACTTCGATCACTTCGACCTGATTACACTCGAGAATCCGGATTTCTACCCCGACGGGCGTGACTTGGGTGAGAATTATACGATGACGACCTGGCGTATGAGCCCATGCTTCAAGAGCGGCAAGTTGGATTGCACGCACTGCCATACGTCAAGTGGTCGCTATCGGTTTCGAGATCCCGCCAAGGCCAATCATGCTTGCATGCCGTGCCACAAAGAGCGGGTTGAGAATGCCGAGGCACACACGCATCACCCGCCCGATAGCGAAGCATGCAAGTGTATCGCCTGCCACATGCCGATGACTAAGTTTGCCCGCATGAATCGCAGCGATCATTCGATGCGTCCTCCGGCACCGTCAGCTACCATGGCTTTCAAGAGCCCGAATGCGTGCAATCTTTGCCACACCGATGATGAAGATGCCGCTTGGGCGGACAAGCACGTGCGTCAGTGGCACAGCCGAGATTACCAGAAAGAGATACTGGAGCCAGCCCACCTGATAGACGAAGCTCGTAGACAGGATTGGGTGCACCTGGATAGGATTCTCCAGTACATCAGCCGTGAGGACCGGGACGAGGTCGTTGCCACGTCTCTCATAAGGCTGTTGAGGTTGTCTGATTCGGAAGAAAAGTGGCCCGGCATGATCAGGGCTTTGAAAGAGGATTCTTCGCCGCTCGTCCGGGCCAGCGCTGCGGAAGCCTTGGGCAACTATCTCGCAGGTGAATCCCTTAGAGCGCTGCTGGGAGCGACACGCGACCAGTACCGGCTCGTTCGCGTGCGTGCAGCAGCCAGCTTGGCCAGTATTCCACCTGAAAGGCTGAGAGGCGAATATCAAGAGGATCTTCAGAAGGCAACGGCAGAATACTTGATGGGCCTACAGGCTCGGGCTGATGACCATATCAATCACTATAACTTGGGCAACTTCTACCTTGCCCGACGTGAACCAGATCAGGCCATCCGCTCTTTTGAGACGGCCATTAAGCTGCGTCCTGACTATCTGGCCTCTTATGTCAATGCGGCATTCGCCTACAATGCAGCAGGCAGAAACGA
>CBFDDG010000409.1:0-4681 GCA_965603505.1 uncultured Phycisphaerae bacterium
TCGTCAGCGCGGGCATGAGGATGGACATCAGCAGCGCGATGATCGCGATCACGACGAGTAGTTCGATGAGCGTGAAACCTCTGCGCTTGCTCATAGCACGTGCCTCCAGACAGAGACGCTTGCCGGCTCAGTAGTCCTTGAACGGTCGCAGCCATTCGGGCCAGTCGCTCGGGGCGACGCCCCCGGCCTGTGTCCAGATTCCCGTCACGTCATATGTGCGGTGTCATCTCAACTGCCAGGGATGCTTCAGACCGACGCGCTGCATACGCGCGTCGAGGAACAGGACGTTGACGAAGCCCTGATGCCGGTCGAGGCAGAACCGCCGCATCTCGTTGTTGTCGCTCCCCGGCCGACGCGGCCCCCAGGCGACCGGCTTCCGGTCAATTTGTGGCTCTGCGGCCTGCGCGTATCAGTAATCCTTATAGCGCCGCATCCAGCCCGGCCAGTCGGTGGGCGCGACGCCACCGGCCATCGTCCAGATGCCCGATCGGTTATAACGCTTGTGCCATCTGAGGGTCCAGAGCTCCTTGAGGCCGACACTTCGGACGGACCAATCGAGGAACGCCATACTGGTGGCCCCATCGTGGCGGTCAATGCAGATACGCTGCATGTGTACATTGGACTGCCAGGCCTGGTACGGGTCGTCCGCCGGTCGGTCGGTGTCCAGCGGGAACACATTGAACCGCAGGGCATCCATCATAAGAGGCACATAGGCGGCGCCCTTCACGTTAGGCGTCCTCCAGTTCCATGAGGTGTCAAAACCCTCGTAAACGGTCGTTCGGTCTGTGGGCGGGTTCTCCACCCAGCCGTTGATCCCGTAGCTGCCCCAATCACCTTCGGGCCCGGGGGCGTACCCTGCGCCATTCCTTTCCAGGGTGAACCTGCCCCAGGCGTTGTAGATATTCAACTCCGGCGCCTGCACCCCGTTCTCATCGATGAGCGGCTTGGTGGCCGTGGGGCACAACATGACCTTGTGGTCGTTCTTGTAAAGCGCCCGCAGCGCGTTGAACCAGTGATGCGTGTGCCCATCGCCTACGCCTGCCTGGAATTTGCCGCCTTCCTCCTGCGTGTACATGGAGAAGTACAGACCCCACTGCTTGAGGTTCGCTCGGCAAGCCACATTCCTCGCCTGCTTCTTGACGCGGGCCAGCGCGGGCATGAGGATGGACATCAGCAGCGCGATGATCGCGATCACGACAAGTAGTTCAATGAGAGTAAACGCCCGGCGTTTGCTCATAACGCACGCTCCTCGAACAGAGATCCTTCTACCATGAATAAAGCGGCGGACCGCCGACGTCGTCGGCCCAGCCTGCTCCATTATACCATATCGTGTACCATCCTCGAGGACAGCGCTTGCTCAGTCATTGCCCCAGACGACTTCGGCCGCCCAGATGAGGTCCTCGTTATCCGGCTGCTGCGGCGAGTTGGCCGTGGCCGGCAGCCGCTTGCCGAACTTGATCGTTTCCGGGTCACCCCATTTGTGATAGTCGGCATGTCCGTCGGCGAACGAGAAGGTCGTTCCGTCGCCGTGACGCACCGGCGGCGGGTCCCACCATCGCCAGTCCCCGCCGCGAACCACGCTGAGCGTGCGCACGGTCCAGCCGCCCATGGCCGATGGGCACGTCCCGCCGTCGTCGAGAAAGACCATGCGGAACGCCGGCTGTTTGATTTGCAGCCGCTTCTTGAGCATCTCGGCGCCCATGCCGTCCCAGTTCTTGCAGTTCATGGAATCTGCGATGGAATAGGTGCGCACCGGCGGGCTGACGTGCCCGTAGCTGTCCAGGACCTTTCTCTCCACGGTCGGGCACTTGTAGATCTTCAGGGTCCGAACGTACGGGTAGAAAGCCCCATCCAGGATCTTCTGCTGCTTGCCCTTCTCCGACAAGTTCTGATCATCGAAGTCATTCCAGACCCAGGGCTTCTCGTTGTAATGGGACTTGTTGAAGGGAAGCGCCGCATTGGTGTACATGATGTCGTATTCGTAGGAGTCGCCGCACACGAGCTTGTCGTCGTTGTCGTCGGCGTACAGAATCCACGAGAGGCTGAGCTGCTTGAGGTTGTTCAGGCAGGCGGCCCGCTTGCCCTGTTCCCGCGCCCGCTGCAGCGCCGGCATCAGGATCGCCATCAGCACGGCGATCACCGCGATCACGACCAGAAGCTCGATCAGGGTAAAGCCATCGCGCCGGCTCTTTCGCGTTTTATTGTGCCTCATTGACATATTCACCTCCCAAACAAGCGGCAAAAGCCAATTCCTTGCTTCATTGCCCACGCTCATGGGAAAACCCACCCGCGCGACGGATGACCTCAAATCCGGCGATCTCAATAGTCCTTGAACGGGCGGATCCAATCCGGCCAGTCCTCCGCGGTGACGCCGCCCGTAATCGTGTAGGGACCATTAACGTTGAAACTCCGGTGCCACTTCAGGGTGTAAACTTCCTTGACGCCGATCTTCCTGGCGGACCAATCCAGAAACGCCGCGGTCAGGTGTCCCTGGTGCCGGTTGATGGTGCAGCGAGCCATGAGGTTTCCGCTCCAGGCGGCATACTCATAATCGGCCGGCGGGTCTGAATGTTTTGGCCAGAGGTCGAAACGCAACGCCTCGATAAACCAGGGGATATTGTTGGCGCCCTGTACAGCGTTCGTCTTCCAGCCATCGGAGGTCGGCACTCCACTCTCATAAGTCGAGACCGGCTGTCGCCCAGGGCTGGCCTGGGGTATGAGGCAGTATCCGTTGATGCCGAAGCTCCCGCTTATACCATTGGGTCCCAGGCGGTCGCCGGTGAAGATGCCCCACGCATTGTAGATGTTGAGCGTCGTCGCTGTGACACCATACTCATCCGTGATTGGCTTCTGCGCGGAGGGGCAAAACCAAGTCTTATTCGTCTTCCAGTCCTTGACCTTATCGTCCATATACCGCGGAAACCAGAACGTCTGGCTGTCAGGATCTGATTTCCAGAACTTTCCGTCGTTTGACTCGGTGAACATCGCGGCTGTGAGATTCCATTGCTTGAGGTTGCCCAGGCAAGCGACCATTCGGGCCTGGTCCTTAACCCTGGCCAGGGCCGGCATCAGGATGGACATCAGAAGTGCGATAATCGCGATGACTACGAGAAGCTCGATAAGTGTGAACCCACGTTGCCTGATCATGCTGTTCTACTCCTTCACCCAGGAAAATGGCCACGACCACCTGTTTAAGATGCCCAAAACAGGCCTCTTGTTCCGTCGATTCCTGCCTTCTTGCACCCCGGACAGACCTTTACCCACGCTCGGTATTATACCCCACGGCCTCGGCCAATGCAAACCCAAAGCCCGAAAATAGCCCCAATTGCAGCCGTTGCCGGTGGCGGCCTCGACCCAAGTCCACCCATAAGTAAATAGCCTGCCGACCAGCATTTTCTCCCGAAAACCAACCTCTCCGGAAGCTCTTTCGCGACACCCGTTTGCCGAGTGGGCTGCGCGGACCCTCCGCGCCGTGTGTGACTACGTTTTGTGGCAGGACGGGTCTTTTCTGTCACCCCGAGCGCAGTCGAGGGGTCTGGCTGGGAGTTGGAGGCGTCTTGCGGCCGCAGGCAGATGTCTCGGCTGCGCTTCGCTCCGCTCGACATGACAAGAGACAGGAGAAACTTGGCTCCACATGACCAATACTAAAAGGCCCGCCACGATATTCGGGCACACACTCCGCGCCCGGGATTGCAGGGATGCACCGGTCCGCCTTAGCGGATAGAGAGGAGTTCATGGCACGAGTTTGCCAGCACAACGTATTGTTCGGGCGAAAGCTCCTGGGGCCGGCGGGTCGGGTCGATGCCGTGCTGGTCAAGGATTTCGAGCCAGAGGTCCCGGCCGCCCAGCTCCGGCGGCGCATGTTTGGCGCAGGCGCGGAGCATCTTTCGTCGATGGCCCATGAACAGGCCGATGACCTCGCCGAATAGGTCCATGTCGAGGATGCGGCGGCTCTTCCGTTCATCGCGGGTATGGCGGACCATCGCCGAATCCACCTGCGGCGGGGGCCAGAATACGCCCGGCTTGAGAACGCGCAGCAGCTCGACCGACCCGGTCGCGCCGAGGAAGATGCTCAATGTACCATAATCCCTGGTGCCGGGCGCGGCCGTCATGCGCTCGGCCACCTCCTTCTGGACCGTCACGGTCATGGCCTCCGCCGTCACGGGGCCTCTTACAAGGTTCATCATGACCGCAGAAGCGACGTCGTAGGGTAGATTCGAGACGAGCAGCAGCCGGCTCTTCGGCGGCACCATAGGTCCTGTTTCAGAATCCGCAGCCTCAAGCTTGGCCCGGGCGCGCGCAATCGCCTCACAGACGTCCAGATTGATGCAGCCCTTGCCGGAGAGGACATCGGTGTGGACGACCTGGACGTTCCCCGCGGCGGTCAGCCGGGCCTGCGCGATGCCCGCAAGCGCGCGGTCCAGCTCCACCGTGACAACCCGGCCCGCCCGCTCGGCCAGGGCCTCGGTGAGCGAGCCGGTGCCCGTGCCGATTTCCAGGACCACGTCCTCAGGGCCGATCTGCGCCGAGTCGACGAGCAGGCGCATCAGGTTCAGATCGACCAGGAAGTGCTGGCCGAGCTTGCGATTCGGCGCGACGCCCGCCGACGAGAGAAGGTCTTGGATTTGGCGTTTTGTCTGCATTGGACGTATGGGACAAATGGGACGCATGGGACGCATGG
>CBFDDG010000410.1:0-4673 GCA_965603505.1 uncultured Phycisphaerae bacterium
TACTCGTAGTTCACGGCATTGACGATGGGCGTCACCATCGGCCGGTTGCCGTACGGGGTCAGTGGGTCGGGAGCCATGTCTTGCTTTCCTTTCTTGCGGGCGCGCCCATGAGGCCCGACGCGTCGGCGGCCACACGGAGCACATTGCTCCGGCGGGACGGCGCGAACCCAGCGTGATAGGCCTCAAGACTGGCTTGGGAAACGTCTGTTTCGTCCACCGCGTTCAACTTCACTCAGAAGTACATTTTGTCGGCTACGATGTACGCGAATTCAGGCTCTCGTTCGTTCGGCTTCGTGTGTTCGATATTCGCGGCGACCTCTTCCGCTGTTGCCCTGAGCTCTCGCGAGAGCAGCATTGCTCGTGCGCCCGCCAAGGCTGCATTACCTACGCGCACCGTTTTCTCCGGCGCGTGCGGCAGCAGCCCGATCGCCGCAGCATTCTCCGGGTTGATGAAATTGCCGAAGGCACCGGCCAGATAGATCCTCTCGATGTCGTCAATGCCGACACCGTAGTACTTCATCAGAAGATCCTGATCCGTGCGTAGCCCCGCCTTGGCTGTGATGAGCTGATAGATGTCCTGCTGTGTGATGCTGATCTTGTCGGTCAGATGGAACTGGTGCTCGATCCTCGCTTTCCCGCTCATGATGCCGCTGCGGAGCAGCTCGGCGAGCAGATCGATCAATCCTGAGCCGCAGATTCCGACGGGTGGCTTGCCGCCGATTGTCTCGAAGTCCACGTGACCGTCGTGGAGCCAGATGTTCTTGATCGCCCCAGCGATGGCACCAACGCCACAAGTGACCGTGGCCCCCTCGTAGGCGCCGCCAGCCGCACAGGATGCGGTCATGATGCGGCGGCGGTTGCCCACAGCCACTTCGCCGTTCGTGCCGATGTCGATCAGCATGTTGACTGCGTCGTCCTCATGCATGCCGCAGGCCACAATATCAGCAACGGCATCGGCACCCGCGTGGCCGCCGATGAGCGGCCCGCCGTACGCCCTGCACGCCGGGTTCACCTCCAGGCCGATATCAGCCGCCTTGCATTGGATGCACTCCAGGCTTCCCGGCTCGTACGGGATGACCCCCAGAGAGCTTACGTCACGCCCGAAGAAGACGTCTCGCATGGTGCTGTTCCCAACGGCCACGACGTCGTAGACGTGCTTGCGAATTTCGCCATTGCCCTTCTCGAACTCGGCGAGGTCCTCATTGATGGCTCGAACGATGGTTTGCTGCAACTGCTTCAGGCCGTCTTCGTGCTGCATCGTATGGCCGATGCGAGAGATCACGTCATTCCCGAACAGGATCTGGGGGTTCTTACGGGCCAGCGTGCCGAGGCTCCGCCCGTCCTCCAGGTCCAGAATCTCCGTGAGGACGGTCGTGGTCCCGACATCGATCGCAAGTCCATATGCCTCGCCGCGATAGGGTCCCAGGTCCCCCTGGTCGGCGTGAACCACACGGTCTCCGTCGCGCCGAACGGCCGGCGCGAGCTCAACGTGGGTCTCCAGCGTGTCCGACAGGACCAAGTAGTCGCCAAAGTCGCGGATAAATACATAGATATCCCGCTGCGGGCTGACAGGCCTGGCCTGGCATGCAAGCCTCTCGTCGCGTCCGAGCGAATGTTTCTCTTCGACCGACGTTCTGTCGTTCAGGCCGTCGGCGCCCTTGTCGATCCGGACGACGCAACGCCCGCACGTCCCGACGCCCCCACATTCGGATGCCACCTCCGCACTCGCCTTCTGCGCGTGCTCCAGGATCGTGCCGTCAAAAACCTCGACGCCCTCGCGTCCCCTGCGGTATTGGGGGAAGTGCATTCTCGCCATGGCTTCTCCTTTATTGCGGACCGCCATATATGATCTTGCCTTTTCGTCCTACGTGCCGTCGGCTGAGGGAGTCGGGCGCGCCTCTCGCCCATCAGGGATCACCCCGCCCATCTCTGGGCACGCGTTGGTAACCTTGACCGTCACAACGACATCGCTTTCCCGAGCAGCAGTCTCGAACGCTTCGCCCAACGCGCGGAACATGTCCCTGCACTCGCCACTGACATGAGAGCTGATCGGGCCGACCTCCACGCTGAGGCCGCCGCGGCGAAGGTGCCGCACGAACAGATCAATGGAGTCCATCAGCGTCGCGGTGCGCAGCGGATAGATGCTCACCTCTGCCTGTACCCTCATAGGCGCACCTCCGCGACGAGGAAGGCCCCGGCAGGCTCTTGTCGCAAGGACGCTCGCCGCGTCACGGCCTTCCATATCCGCCTCCCGCGGCTTCCGGCCTTCTCGGCGGTAACGCGCGCACGGACGTGGCCGAAGGGCGCCAAGAGCTCGCGGAGTTCCCATAAGGAGAACATCCTGGCCGACGCATACGGCTCCTTTCCCTTGGCAACGCAGTGACGGTTGACAGGCGCCAGCCGGTTCAGCGTCCCCACCACTACGCTGCCGTGGGACATAACGGTGCGGAACATCTCCGCCAGCACCCGAGGCGCGTCGGAGACGAACTCCAGAGTCGCCATCGCCGCGACGACTTCGAACGAGTGCGCATCGAACGGCAGGTCGCACGCATCGGCCACTCCGAAGAGACACTGTGCCGACGCGCTGGCCTTCGCCACTTCGATCATCTGCTCAGATATGTCGACGCCCACGACGGCATAGCCAAGCGACGCGAAAAAGCTACTCCAATGCCCCGTGCCGCAGCCCACATCCAAGAGCTGATCGCTGGTGTTGGCCGGCGGGAGCAACTCCCGCACAAGGGTTTTCTGTTGCCGGTCGTGAGCGCGCCCAGCCGGGGTGTCGTACCAGCGATCGTACTCAGCGGCCGTCGGACCGAAGTCGAACAGGGATTGTGCCTTGTCGGTCATGGGTGCTGTCGTCCCACCATGCCTTTGATGCGGACCGACACCGTACTTGCGGTGACCACCGATGTTGCACCTGTTTCGTTCACGGCTGTTCTGTCGCAGCAACAGACCCGAGGTCCTCCAACGCAGCCGAGACCTCACTCCAAACCTGTCTTATGTCCGGAACGCATCCGTCGTTCTGATGCTGCACGACGGATTTGCTCCTCACTTGCGCCTCGGTCACCGCGCGGTCGTACCGAATCCTTCCCGCCATCTTCAGCCCCCGCTCGTGCCCTCGCGTCTCGATCTCGGCAGTAATCTTTTCGTTCAGGTCCCACTTGTTGATGCAGACCATCGTGGGAATATCGAAATGCCTCGTGAGTTCCGCCAGCGCCGCGAATGACGCCACGATGGACGTCTTGCCGGTGCCGCCTTTGCCGCTGATGACCACCAATTCCCTTGATGCGGTCACTTCATGTTCCTTCTCACAATGCTTCTCTCTTCAGGCGTTGAGCAGAACGTTTCGAGTGCCAACGCTCGTCTCCAGCGTTGGAGGCCTGGGATGCCTTTGCACCGATTCGGATATGTTGCGCAATAGACCATATAGCCGCCACTGAGGTTCAGCGGTCGGTACCCGTGCTGCTTGAGCAAACGACAAACGTAGTAGCTTCTGATGCCGGTCAAGCAGTACACGAGTATGGCTCCATTCATGGGCAGTTCGGTCAGGTGTGAACGCATCTCGTCTATGGGGATGTTGACTGCCTGGTTGAGTTGCCCCCGGCGAAACTCGCCCACGGTACGCACGTCGAGCAAGAGCGCCCCTTCGCCGAGCCAGCCATCGACTTGGTCGGCGTGCACAATCTCCACATCGCCGTCAAGGATATTGCTGGCGGCGTATCCGGCGATGTTCACGGCATCTTTCCCCGTGCCGAATGGTGGGGCGTACGCCAGTTCCAGACGGGCCAGGTCGGAGACAGTCGCCCCCAACTGCATTGCCGTTGCCAGTACGTCAAAGCGCTTATCAACCCCGTCGATGCCCACGAGCTGTCCGTCCAGCACGCGGCCGGTCTCGGGGGCAAACAGCAGCTTCATGACCATCGGCACGGCGCCGGGGTAGTAGCCCGCGTGCGACGCCGGGTGCGTGTACGACTTCTCATAGGGTACCCCTCCCGCGACCAAGGCCCTCTCGCTGGCACCGGTTGAGGCGACGGTCAGATCAAACACCCGCACCACGCTGGTCCCATACGCATCGGTGCAGGCGATTTCCTTACCGCCGATGTGGTCCGCGGCGAGACGCCCCTGCCTGTTGGCCAGGTTTGCCAAGGGGATCCGTCGCGGCCCACCGAGGATGCCGTCTTGCACTTCAATGGCGTCTCCAATCGCGTAGATGTCCGGGTCGCTTGTCTGCAGACGGTCGTTGACCTTGATGCCGCCCAGTGGACCGAGTTCCAGGCCAGCCTTGCGCGCCAGGTCGACCTCGGGCTTCACCCCGATCGCCAGAACGGCCAGATCACAGGGCACCTGATTCCCGCGGTCCGTTGAAACGACGAGCGAACCATCATCGCCGGCCGAGAAACGCGCCACGCCCTCTTCCAGGATCAGTTCGACGCCCTTCATGCGCAGATGCTGGTGGATCCACTCGGCCATCTCCCGGTCGACGGAAAGCATGACTTGAGCCGCGAGCTCAATCAATGTCACGTGGACCCCAACGTGTGAGAGGCTCTCGGCCATTTCCAGCCCGATGAAGCCGCCCCCCACGACCACCGCTCTCCGGGGATCGTTGGCCTCGAGGTAGGCGCGAATCCGCTCGGCATCGCCTATGGTTCGCAAGCTGAATATCCGGGCGTCCT
>CBFDDG010000411.1:0-4663 GCA_965603505.1 uncultured Phycisphaerae bacterium
CTGTTTGACGGCGTGACTTGATGCCGGTGGCAGGCGTGGCGGAAGCCGATGATTGAGGCATGGAGGCAAAGCCGGCGGAGCCTCTACGCGGTCCCCAAAAGAGGCCATTCGCCCCCTCCTCCGGGCTGGAATATCGCGGTCAGATGGTCTGGACGTGATTGTGGCGATACGCAGACGGGGAACTCACCGTTGTTCGCCCGGAGTTATCGGGCCTATGTACTCATGAGCCACGACGATGTCGTCGAACCAGACCCGGCTCACATGGCCCGGCGGAGCCTTCGTGACATACAGCAGGAGCCAGAGAAAATTCAACTTCAGCTCCGGGCTGCTCCGCCAGCGGAACCCCTCGAAGGGCGCGCCGTTCGGGTCCGCGTGGAAGCTGTCCCAGACCCACTCGCCGCGCGGGAAACCCTCGCCGAGATGGCTGATGGTCTGCCCGTCCTTCTGCCACGGCCGGCCGTCAATCCACAGGGCCTGCTCGCCGTTGCTCTGCGTCACGGGGTCATTCATCCTCATCATCAGCTCGACGCAGATCCATCGGCCGCGCTCGACGTTCAGCGCCGGATCGTTGATGAAATCATGCCCCCACGACCGGCCGTCCGGCGACGACCGCATCCCCATCCAGTAGGAGTAGAAATCCCATCGCCACTTGTCTCCGTAGGGCTCGACGCCCGTGGTGAATCGCTCGTTGCCCACCGGCCGGTCCCCCGCCCCGCCCTGCGGCCACGGCGTCGACGGATTATACCCGCCCACATGGACGAAGTGATGGATCGGAAAACATTCCGGATCGAACTTCACGTAGAAACGCACGTGCAGCTTGTCGTATCCCGGCAGCAGACGTCGATACAGATGCCCGCCCGTGCTCTCGCCCCCGACGTGCGCCAGCCGAAGCGACTGCGTCCCGCCGCTGGTTCCGGGGACATCCGGAGATAGTGACATGATCTCCTTGTTCTGCACGCTCTCCCAGCGCGACCACATCGCTTCGATATTCGCCGACTCAAAATCCTCGGTGAAGATAACAGCCGGATCGTTCTCGATCCCCTCATCTCGGGGGTACCTGGATGCCAGGCCGACACGCTGCGGCTCCCGAATTTCCAGGCGAGCCTTCTTCACACAGAACCCGTAGAGCCCACAATCCAGCCCGGAATAGAGCAGCCACATCTTTTTCCCATCCGCGCTCATCCACTTCGTCGGGAACTTGTGATGATACGTCCGGCAGTCCTTGCCGCCGGCCGTGGACCAGTGGTCGTTGTAGTACACGGTCGTCCACGGCCCCCAGGGCTCCGGAGCATCGAAGACGCCCAAGGCCGCCGTGTGCGTCGCCTTCACCTCCGGCGGCCGGTGCGACATCGTCAGGATGTACCTATCCAGCGCCGCATTGTACGTGATCGCAATCCGCTGCGTGCCCTGCGGATCCGTGAAGATCGGCGCACGTTCCTCGATATCCGCCGACCACGTCGGCATTCCAGCGTCATCAAGCCCCGTGAAGAATTCATACGCATTCCGGTCCGCCACACGGTTCTTGGGCGTGCGGGCCATGACAATATCCGGCGAATAGCCGTACGCACTGTCATTCGCCTGCGACACAACGTACACGTACTCGTCCCGCGCCCCCTCGTAGTTCTTCCCGAACTGCACAAACTCCGGGCACCCGAACGTGTCGTTGAAATGCCAGTCCGCCCATACCCAATGCTCGCCGCGATCGCGCGACCACGCCAGCCGGGCATTGGTGAAGTCATCCGAGCCCGCCGGCTTGTAGTTCCGCACGAACATATACAGGGTCGCATCCACCATCAGCAACCCGCTCGCCTTGATCCCGCTCGACCCGCCCCCTTCCGGCGTATCGACGCTCGTGGCGAGATCCTGCCCACGAAACTCCGGCGGGTCGCCGCAGATCCGCGCGAACCCGAGTGACAATCGGCTCTCCTTCGCCGTGGGTCCGTCAAATCCCGGCCCATCCCCCCACGCCGTGATGTACAGATCATCTTCCACCCATGTAATCGGCCAATTGTCCCCCGACCCATTCCGCCCGCACTGAATGACCTCTTCCCCCCACGTCAATCCCACAATCACCGGACTGCGCGGATACGGCGGCTCCGAGGCGGCCGCACCCACGGCGATAAGCAAGATCCCAGAAACCACGATTGACATGTAAAGGCGTCTTCGCTCTGTCATCATATCTCCATCCTGCAAGTATCATCGAGACCTGGCCGAGCCGACCAATTGCGACAGTGATTTGCCACTCATGTGAACTCAGTGAGTATATGAAGTCGGAAGCAAGCGGGCGAGGACAAAATGAAGACCGTCGGGGCCCAATCGCACCGACATGGCGCGGGCTGGAATCGAAGAAGCGAGAAGGGGCTGCGTCCGGATGTCCACAGCCCCAATACTCTCTAATGACCTATAGCTCCAAGATGTTCCCCACTTGCGCAGCTCCGCGGCTATCCGGTTGTCGCGCGCT
The DNA here is from genome assembly GCA_965603505.1 of uncultured Phycisphaerae bacterium. GTDB lineage: Bacteria > Planctomycetota > Phycisphaerae > Sedimentisphaerales > Anaerobacaceae > PLanc-01. Next base: position 2,462 of record CBFDDG010000411.1, read on the forward strand.
GCTGGAAACTCAGGGCACGATGACGATCTGGTCACTGCCGGCGAAATGCGTTCCTCCGTATTCCGGAAGCAATGCCCCAGTAAGGGTGGCAACACCATCTCCCGGCGTCCACGAGTCGGGGTCGTCGACAAACTGGCAGACGAGATCATCGATTCCATCCGGAACGCCGTCGGGACCACTCACGTCCTCAACGGAACACTGAGGCAGGGAGTTCCCTTTGACTCGCATAGCCAAGCCAGCAAAAGAAAGGCTGCCTGTGTCAACATGAGTCACATCAAACTCGGCACTGCCCAGGATGGCGACGGGAATGACCCCATGACCATTGATGTTGATCGCATTGGGGTAGCTGCCGGGCTTGACGTCGATGCCGACTTCCATGACGACGTATTCAACAATATACCCACCTAGCGTGCGCGTCGAAGCTTCGTCGTTCCAGGTTCCAGGCAGATTCGGGGGCCCAATTGAAGAGCTGGCGATCTCCAGACAGCAACCATCGCCGCTTGGTTCGGTCACCCACCAGTTCGAATACGTCCAGACTTCACCAGTAATCCATTGCCAACTGCCACCAGGATACGGGTCCTGGAATCCCCCAAGCCAATACTGACCGTAGAACTGTCCCGGGGGAGTGCTCAAGAGGAAGGTGGCGACAATGAACTGATTCTCAGAACCCGATGTGATGGTCGCAAGATGCCCACTCGCTCCCAGGTAGCTGCGTGCCTCCGCCGCGTTCTTGGCGTCCTGCCATGTTATGGCGGCCCCTTCCTGCATGTCTACACGCTCATAGTAGTGTCCGTTTCCACCGTCCGCCACGGGCCATTGCACGGGCGAAGAATTCCCTCGACCCGTCGTTGCCGCGACGACCAGTACCGCCAGAACTATGTCTCTTGCTTTCATGTCCCAATCCTCCAAGAAAGTGTTTCTCATCTTAGTGGGGAGAGTGACGCGCCCTCCACAGTCCTGTCTCATGAGCGTGCTGATTCACCTCCTTTCCGGGCCCGCTCCTACCCTGGATCGCATATGACAACGTGCTGTTCAGTCCGCGCACAGATCGAGCCCGCAATCGACGTCCTGGGCCCAAACCGTGGCACTTCTCGCGTCTCTAGAGTGCTCCATACACGCCAATGAAGCTATAGATTGCCCAACGCTCCTTCGCTGTGTTAGGGGGATTGTCTACTGAATGCCACGGCGTGTCAATTGCGCATTATACGTATTTTTCGAAAAATCCGACCAGTTAAGTGAGAAGACGGGCAATACGTCCCATCTTTCACCGAACGCCATTGTTTGGAGAACGAGTAGACAAGCAGTACCGTGGCCTCGTGACAGTCACCGAAGGCACCGGAAACCGCCCGGGGGTCGTGTGCATGCATTCGTGCACGCACGGCGGCCAATGCTTGAAGCCGGCGTCGGAAATGCTTATGATGCCGTTGCTTGGGGTCCGTGGGGACAACGGCGCGTGCTCTTGATGCACGCACGACGAATACGACAGGGTATGGAGACCCGGGATGCTGGAGACGTTCTCGAACTGGATGCGGGTGATGAATGGGTGGGTGTGGGGTCCGCCCATGATTGCCCTGCTGATCGGGACGGGAGTATTCCTGACCATCCGCCTGGGGTTCATTCAACTGCGGCATTTCAAGCATGCCCTGGCGTGCATCTCGGGAAAATATGACGATCCGGCCGAGCAGGGCGACGTGTCGCACTTCCAGGCGCTCTGCGCAGCGCTTTCGGCCACGATCGGGACGGGCAATATCGTCGGCGTCGCGACGGCCATCGCCGTCGGCGGGCCGGGCGCGGTCTTCTGGATGTGGGTGACGGCCCTGTTCGGCATGGCTACGAAGTTCAGCAGTTGCTCGCTGGCGCTGCGGTACCGCGTGATCCACGGTGACGGCAGCGCCGCCGGCGGGCCCATGTACTACCTCGAACGCGGCCTGGGCCTGAAATGGCTGGGCGTGATCTTCGCGCTGTTCGCCGGCGTGGCTTCGCTGGGCATCGGCTGCGCCGTGCAGTCGAACTCGGTCGTGGACGGCCTCCTCAACGTCGCGCCGCAAAGTTGGCAGGAGATGACGTTCGGGCCGGGCGTCCCCATCCTTGGCGGCGGAGCCGTCATCAAGCTCATCCTCGGCTTCGTGCTGGCCTTTCTCGTAGGGGTTGTCACCATCGGCGGCATCAAGCGCATCGCCTCGGTCGCATCCCACGTCGTCC
>CBFDDG010000412.1:0-4646 GCA_965603505.1 uncultured Phycisphaerae bacterium
TGTCCATGCTGACGGCCGAGAAGATCTTCATCCCCAGCGCCTGCGGCGGCCGGGCCACCTGCGGGCTGTGCAAGCTCAAGGTGCTCGAAGGGGCCGGACCGATCCTGCCGACCGAAGAGCCCTATCTGAGCCAGGAAGAACGCGCCTCGAACGTCCGCCTCTCCTGCCAGGTCAAAGTCAAGAACGATCTGCGGATATCGATCCCGCGCGAGCTTTTCGCGATTCGCGAGTACCTGGCTCGTTGTGCGCGGATCGTCGATCTGACGCACGACATCAAGCTGTTTCGCCTGGAGCTCGCGGAGCCCGCGACGATGGATTATGTCCCCGGCCAGTACGTTCAGTTGTTTGCGCCAAAATACGAGAAGAGTTCCGAGGAAGTCTACCGGGCCTACTCGATTGCGTCCGATCCCGCACAAAGAGGTGTCATCGAGCTGATCATCCGTCTGGTGCCGGGCGGGATCTGCACGACGTATTGCTTCGAGTATCTCAAGGAGGGAGATGAAGTCAAGATGAACGGTCCGTACGGCGAGTTTCATCTGTCCGATACGGACGCTCCGATGGTCTTCATCGCCGGGGGTTCCGGCATGGCCCCGATGCGGTGCATCCTGCACCACATGGAGAATACGAACAGCCGGCGCAGGGCCGTCTATTTCTTCGGCGCCAACCAGGTCAGGGAAATGTTTATGATGGACGAGATGCGCGGATTCGAGTCGAAGCTGCCGGACTTCCGGTTCGTGCCCGTGATCGCGAAGCCCGATCCCGGTGAGGCCTGGGACGGCGAAACCGGCCTGGTCACGCAGGCGGTGCAGAAAGCACTGCAGAATGCCTCCGAGTACGAGGCCTACCTGTGCGGCAGCCCCGGCATGATCGACGCTTCCATCAAAGTCTTGCTCGATCTTGGCGTTAAGGAAACGGGGATCTTCTACGATAAGTTCGCCTGATGCAGGCAGAGGTGTCCCATGAAACAGGCGCCCAAAGATGTACACCTGAACACGGTTCTGAGGTCGTCCGCTCTGGTGGCGGGCGGATTCATGGGAGACGACCGTCGCAGCGTGATGGAAGTAATCGACGCCGATGCCGGCGTGCTGTTCCGGCTGGGCGTCACGGCCGCGCAGGTGGCGCAGCGGATGAAAGAGATCGCGGAACGAGCTGCGCGCGGGCTTGGGACGTGGATCGAGATCGATGAGCGTCACGAGGCGATGGTCGATGAAGCGCGCGGTCTGTTGCCCTGCCCGTGGCCGCACGGAGGCTACTATCCCAAGAGGGTCACGACTCTTAAGGTGGTTGCTTCCGGCCGGACCTTCCGCTGGTCCGACCTGAACATCCACATGATCGAGGCCCACGGCTTCTTCGAAGGCAAGGGCTCCGCCTTTCGCATCGAGCCCGCCGAGATCGCCGGAATCCTGTTCTGACGTCCTCCTTTCCCTGGAAGAATCTGCCGGCTGATGCGTCTGTATGGATAGAAAGGAGATCCTATGTTTGCGGCGTTTCATCCGAGTTTCCGAGGCGTCTACCGGCCCGAGGTTCTGGCCGACGACTTCGTCGGTCGATTGGCCGCGCGTGTCGAGTCGGGCCTGTTCCCAACCGCTTCGGCGGGCCGTAACCGGTATACGATTACGGAGCGACTGCAGACGGCGGTCACCGTTCGGACGTCAGTTTGCGGAGGACGGCTTTCGATTCGTTATACTGGACAAACCTACGCTCCTTCTCAAGGAATTCCGGGGTGTGGGCGGCCATACGATGGCCTTTCCAGACCACGCCCAACTGTTTGTGCAGCAGCTCGTGGTAGACGATGCGGTCGACCGCGTACGCCGGGACCGTTTCCTTGTCCAGAGTCATGCTCACCATGACGGTGTCTCCCGCTTGATCGTAGTGACCGAACTTGCGCGTCGCGAAACTGCGACTCCAGACGAGACGGGGACGGGCCATGCTTCCGTCGAAATACGCGGCGTTCACACGGTCGAAAGACGCGGCCAGATCGTGATGGAGGCCACGGGTCTGCGCCACGATGCCGCCCAGAAGTTCGAGTTCGGAGAGGATTCTCTGGTAGGGCTCGCCCTGCGCGGCATCCAGCACCGGCTGCCTGTTGCGGCTCTTTCGAAACGCCACCTGCGCCAGTGACTCCAGAAGGCCCCGGTCAAAGCAGAGCGTCGGCGTCGGCAATCGCACGAGGGTCTCATTCTGCTCGTGGCGGATGCGGTACATCCCCCGCATCGGCCGGAAATGGATCAGAATGGCCGACGACGGCGCCGTCGCCCAGGGGCAAGGGGCCTGAAACGCCGGCTCGGCTCTGCGCACGGCGGCAACGTAATCACCGAAGTTCTCCCGCTGCGAGAAATACGCCAGCCATCCGCGAGCTTCTCTCGACGGTTTCTTGATCTGTTCCGGCCCGATCTCTTTCGCCGCGATCAGTCCTTCGAGATCCTCGCTGGAGGAACGGATGGTGTCATAAACATCCTCCAGCCCGGCGCGGTCGCGACATCGGGCGAGCTCATCGAGAAGGCCGCCGAGATGGCTCTGAAGGCCGGGAAAGGAAATGCTGTCGACCGAGAAGCCATTCGTCGGCGACGTGTCTTGCGTGACAACGGAATCGAAGTTCAATCCCTTGAGGAACTGGTAGGCCCTTCTGGAGGGGGTCGGCAGGTCCTCCGGGCGCATCCCTCGATCTTTCAGCAGCCCTTCGATGGCGGTGACGGCCTCACGGACGTCCCGTCGAAGCCGGGCCAGGCGTTCGGGCCCGATCGGCCCGGACAGCTCCTGTCTGACCTGCTTACCCATTCTCACAAGTCCGGAGATACGAATTCTCTTCATGGCGGTCCTGCGTACCGAATTGCAGTCATTCTGTCAACCGGATCACACGCATTGAAACAATTCCGCACATGCGATAGAATCCGGGCTGCACTTTCCATTTGAATAGGAGAACGTGACATGAAGCTGCACTCTTCCATCGTCTGTTTGTTGTCCATCGCCTTGCCACTGACGGTTGTGCCTGCCCATGCGCAGGGCCGGGCCGCCCTGAAGGCGGCTGTCGCCAGGATCGACATCACGCCGGAAAAGCCGGTGAGGATGTCGGGGTACGCCAGTCGCAAGGACCTCTCGACAGGCGTGCACGATCCGCTCTCGGCCCGCGCCCTGGCCTTTGAAGCGGCCGGCAAGCGGCTCGTCCTCGTCTCGACGGACGTGATCGGCTTCTACGGCGGAACGGCCGAGTCCATGCGCGAAGCGCTCTTGCGCGAGTTCGACCTGGAGCCGTCCGAGCTTTTCCTCAGTGCCATTCACACGCACGCCGCCCCGACGCTGACGACCGATCCCGAACGAAGCCACGCGAACAACCTGGAATACACGGAGACGCTGAAGGGCAAACTGACGGAGGCCGTCCGGCTGGCGCTGGAGGACATGAAGTCCGCCCGCCTGGGCCTGGGCGTCGGCTACAGTCCCGTCGGGGCCAACCGGCGCGAGCTGCGGGTCGAGCGTGACGGCACGAGTTCCATCGTGCTCGGGCGCAACCCGTACGGGCCGACGGACAAAGAAGTCCTCGTGATGAAAGTGGCCCGGACCGACGGCGGGCTCATGGCCGTGGCGTTCGACTACGCCACGCACGGGACGAGCCTGGGCCCCGCCAACTACACGATCAGCGGTGACGTGCTGGGCCTCGCCGAGCAGTTCGTCGAGAAGGTCCTCGGCCCCGATACAGTCGCCCCGGCATTTGCCGGCGCTTCGGGCGACATCGATCCATGGTATCGCATTCTTCCTGCGTTCAACACCGAGCCGGGCTGGATTCCCGAGCCGGTCCTGCTCGGGACACTGCTGGGCGAGGAGGTTGTCCACGTCTGCCGGGGCATCGATGATACGCATTCGCCGGACAAGATCCGCACGGCCTTTGCCACGCTCGAACTGCCGCCGAAGCCGCAGGAGAACGCCTCGGGCGACAAGGGCACTGAGCCGGCCCCGTTCAACATCACGGCGGCCCGGCTCGGCGACGTCGCCTTCATCGGACTCGGTGCTGAGGTGCTCACGGAGATCGGCATGGCGATCAAGGCGGGCTCGCCGTGTGAGCATACATTCGTCATCACGCACTGCAACGGCGCCGCCGGCTACCTCGTCCCGAAGGAATTGCACGTGCAGGACGGCTACGAAGTCCGCACCAGCCGCTTCGCCCCGCAAGCCGCCGACATCGTCGTCCGCGAGGCCATTCGCATGCTGCACGACCTGTAACATAGGGCGGTTCACTTGTGGCAGCCGCCCGCGCGAATTGGCTTTGTTTCGCACGCCGGTCCCCGGCCCGTCGGCCGGGTGCTCCCGGGAATTGGCTTTGTTTTGCGCAGTCGGTCATCGTCTCGCGGCGGGGGAGTGCTCGTCGTCGGTCTCGGCCGGGGAAATTGGGTTTGTTTGGCGCAACCGCCCGTCCGCTCCCGCTCTGCTGTCTCAGCATCCCGGCCAGTCGAGATTGGCTTTGTTTCGCACAACAGCTCATCATCCCTCGGCGGGGCGGGGCTCGCCGTCGGTTCCTCCATCGGTGGGTCGAGCTCGCGGAGGAGCCGCTGCTGCCGCAGCTCGGCCACCGCCTTGTACAGGCTCTGCTCGATCCGCCGTTCGTACATCATCAGTCGATCGAGCACCCGGTCGTTGGAGAAGCCGTGCAGGAC
>CBFDDG010000413.1:0-4646 GCA_965603505.1 uncultured Phycisphaerae bacterium
GGAAGACAACCATGACACACGGGGCCTTCACCCGCCCGGCCGCCAGGCCGGCCGCCTCCGCCCCACGTCGGCGTTCGCATCCCGTCTCGATGCGCCGGGCACGGCCGCGAGACCAGGGAAGCAGCCCGACCCGGATACCCCTTGGGCTGTCGGGCTTGCCCTGTGATCATCGCGGGACGAGGCTCCCTTCCGGCCAAAGCGCCAGGAGTTGGGTATGCTGTCCGCGGAATCTATGAGCATCCTCCCAAACCGTCAGCTTCTTGCTACCATTGCTGCTAGTCGCCAGGAGTCAGCAAATGAGCCAAACGTCTCAACGGACCGTGACACAGAACATCAGCCACGCGCTTGAACGGATTCGGGAATTGTTGCAGGGTACCGCCGTTCGCAGCCACGACAGATACGGTTGGAGGCAGTTCCTTGACGAAAGCGGGGCGCCCGGGACCTACGGCACAGCATGCGGTCTCATCGCGTATGCCAATACCCCTGGTGCCCTATGGGATACACTGCAGTGTGCCAGCGCTACCATTCTCGCAACGCAACGTGAGGATGGGAGCTGGGAGTCCCCCACCATTGCTGAGGGCGTCGGATTGACAACAGCCACTGCGTACAGCCTCATGGCGCTGCGAGAATCGCGCGTCGCGCTCGATCCGTCTGTGTGGGGACGAGCTGTAACCTGGTTCGACGGTCTAGTCCAGGCCAACGGTGCTACAGGAGATTACATGGGTCACACCGAGCACAACACTACGTGCGCGGCTATGGTGCTTCGTGCCATCGGAGAATCATCGGCGGAGAGCGTTGCACATCGTGTGACGGGCTGGTTGCTTTCCGGTCGCGGGAATGACGGGGGGTGGGGTTACTACCCCAACAGCCACAGCACAGTGGAACACACGGCCCTAGTCCTTCTCGCTCTTGCGGAATCAGGTTATCCTGCGGATTGTCCCGAAGTCAAGGAGGGCGTCGGTTTCTTGAGAGCGCGGTATACGCCCGGGGGACCGGCCAACAACCACCTGAAAGACCTGACATATGTCCATATACGCGACGGCCGTAGGCAGTTGCCCTTCCACTTCTTCACTGATGCACTGGTGGGGTTGGCCTATCTGTGCGTTCTTGGCCGTTATGATCTATCGCACGAAGTGCTCGAAACTGCTGGTCATCTCCTGGCGACACAGGCTCCCGAGGGACACTGGGTGCACGCGGCTTTGCCTCTGAAGCGGCCAACGTGGGCGGCATCCGAGACTGCCATGTTCCTGGCTCGGACCGGACGACTACTCACCACGGAGGGTCGTCTGATCGATCTCGAACATATGCAGCAGAGCCTTGCAGTTGATCTAGCCACAACCAGGGACATTGCGGAACGGGTTGACTCGCGGACGCGCGGACTCCCCATGGCCTTGCGAATTCTCCGACAATGGCCCTTTCACGCGATATATGCCTTTCTATTAGTGTTCATCACCATCAAAAGTACTCTCCCGATGACGCCGTGGGTGGGCATAGCTGCTGTCGTGGTAAGTGCTGCTGTATCTGTCCTCGCGGGCTTCGTGGTCTACCGAAAGGGGAAGAGCGAATGAAGACCCCGATGCGGCTGCTGCTCAGGGCATTCAGATTACGACTGGACACAGGCTGCGATACGCGGTGTTTCTTCTGTAAGTCCTGGCAGGCAAAGCCGGTGCGCGTAGATGCGGACGCGTTCTTTGAAGGGGTCATGCAGGCGACGAGACGAGGTGCCAAAACGGTTGCCATCTCCGGTGGTGAACCACTCATGTCCCCGTTGTTGCCTATGGCCCTCAAGGCCCTCAGAAGTTCCGGTGTGGATGGCTATGTCACCACTAATGGCAGACTCCTGCGCGAATCGGTTCCTTTGCTTGCTGGGCACGGCGTCACTGCCGTACATGTGTCCTTGGAGCAACTGACGGGGAGCACGAGGATAGGCTCAAAGATTGCCGTTGAACCGGCCACGGTTATCGCTGGGATCGATACGGCTTTAGCTGCCGGCCTGCGCGTGGAACTGAACTCCCTCATTCTGCGAGGTCACAACTTCAGCAAGCGCCACTTGGATGATCTTCTCAAGTTCTCCCGCGATCGCGGGGCCGACCTCTGTCTTCTGGACTTGCTGTACGGCTGGAATCCCGACCTCAGGAAGTACCACGTAGCATATGCGGAAATGCGCGACTCTCTGGCGGAGTGGTATGGGTCGCCCGAACACTTGGTCGAACGGTCCGGGACCATCCAAACCCGCCTTGACTGCGAGGGCGTCTCGGTCTTCCTTCGCGACTATCGAGCGATCCCCAATGCGAACATCTGTGGCGAATGCGGGAAGCCGGGCTCGTTAGGCTTGACGCCCCCGCAGATGAGCACGGCCGGCACCCTCTCAGTATGCTGGCACAACCGCAGCACACTTGGAGGTACGGCGGAATCTCTAGCTGAGAGCTTCGATAACGTATATGGGCTCCTTGACCGCGACGAGGCCTTGTCATGGACGAGAACGTGAGGAGCCGACCGCCTTTCTTCCACGAGGAGATCCCCGAGACGGCGAAGGGGTCAGGAACCTCTATTGTGCTGTTCATGCCTCCCAGCCGGTCTTTGTCGGTCGGCCGCGGGCAATGCACAGCGCCACCGCGTCGCGTTCCTGGCGTTTCTGCGGGCGATGGACCGGTCCCAGCGAGTCGCGCGCCCGGCCGCTTGACGGGTAGGCCAGCAGGCCCCGCTGGTCGGTATCGCCGCCGGTCCACCGCCACAGCCTGCACCACCCCCAGACGATTCCGCCCGACGCGGGCCCGGGTGACCTGGGCATGGCATCACCCTACCGACGCCGGGCCAAAACGCAGGCGAAAAGCCCCTCCGGGACCGCAAAAGGTTCCTGACCCCTTTTATCCCTTTTATCCACCCCGATGATGGGACCATTCACTGGACCTACGGGGCCACCCATTGGGCCGGGGACCACTACACCGTCTACAGGTTCGCGGACGAGCTTGGGTGGACGATCCCCTCCGGGAGCAGCGGCGTGTTCACGGCCGACCTCGCGAACATCGACGGCGACAACCGCCTTCCCTGGCTACAAGACGGGGATCTGAACATACACATCACCGACGACTTCGGCGTGGACTACGCCAAGCTGACCGTGACCACGTACATCGTCCCCGAGCCGTTGTCCGTCTTGTCCGGGCTCATCGGCCTGAGCATAGTCGGCGGGTACATGCGCAAGCGTCGGTCGGCGTAGTGCGATACACGCGCGAGCGCGGGACAGCGGGCGTGCTCGGGGTGGGCGCGGCGGCGTTGATGCGGCGAGTGACACGCCGTTGACGACGGGCCGATGGCGCGGTAATCATGTGGGCGCAAGCCCGGGAAGAACTGGGCGGGAAGGCGGGAACAATGGCTCAGGAACTCGGTGTGTTCAAGCCCCTGGACGTGCGTGGGCAGTGGCCGACCGAAGCATCGGACTTCACGCCCTGGCTGGCCCAGGAGAGGAACATGGAGGAGCTGGCCAAGGCCCTGGGGCTGGAGCTGGAGTTGCAGGCTGTCGAGGCGAAGGTCGGGCCGTACGCGGCCGACATTCTGGCCAAGGACACGGGTACCGGGAAGTACGTGGTCATCGAGAACCAGCTCGAGAAGACCAACCACGACCATCTTGGGAAGGCCATCACCTACGGGTCGGTCCTGGACGCCGGAGCCATCGTTTGGATCGCGCGCGAATTCACGGAGGAGCACCACCGCGCCCTGGACTGGCTCAATGACATCACCTCGGAGGACTTCGCCTTCTACGGCGTGGTCCTGGAGCTCTGGCAGATCGACGATTCGAAGCCGGCCGTTCGGTTCAACGTCATCAGCAGGCCCGCCGAGATCAAGCGCGGCACGCCCGGGAGCGGCACGGACGAACTAAGCGAAGCCAGACAGCTTCAGCTTGAGTTCTGGACGCAGTTCCGGGAGAAGGTCCTGGCAGCGAAGATCGTTCCCTCCGCGCAGAAGGCGAGGGCGCAGTACTGGTTCGACGTGCCTGTCGGTCGCTCGCATTTCTTCCTATCAAACGTGGCGAACACGTACGAGAACCGGGTCGGCGTTCGCCTCTACATTGGCAACAAGGTGGCCGACAGAGCCCTTCCGCAGCTTGAGACCGAGAGGAAGGGCATCGAAGAGGCCATCGGTGAATCCCTGGAGTGGAACCCGAACCCGGACAACCGCGACAAAGTCATCGCGCTATATAGGTCGGCCAACCTGTGGGACCGGTCAAGCTGGCCCGAGATCGTCGACTGGTTGGTCGATAGGGTCGGCAAGTTCCGGAAGGTCTTCATGCCGAGAGTCAAGAAGCTCAACCTGTCAGACCAACGGAACCCACCGCCGAAGACGTAGCGGGCGCCGCGCGGGCGCGGCGGCGTGGATGCGGCGAGATGCGGGGTCTGCCTTGGCTGAAGCCGCCGCCGGCAAGCCCGTTGAAACGGGCTAAGCTTCTTTTTGGCCACATGTTACCATGGCTGAAGCCATGGCCTAATGCCATACGCTAACGCCATGGGGTGGTGCACCGCTTGCTCGGCTACGGGGCGTTGTCGCCCAGGCGGACGGTTACGGTGGCGCCTTGGCGGCCCAGGTCTTGAGTTGGTTGAGGACCTTGGCGTTGTGGCGGATCTGGTCGGGCGTGCCGTCGGAGTCGAAGT
>CBFDDG010000414.1:0-4634 GCA_965603505.1 uncultured Phycisphaerae bacterium
CCTATCACGCGAACTACGCGGTAGGAGCAAGGGAACTGGGAAAGAAGCTGGGATTGCCGGTCGATGTTCTGACCAGCGAGGCAAACAGCCAGAAGCAATTCGCGGACTTGAGGGCGGAAATAGCAAAGACAGGCGGCAACATGGTTGCGAGCGTCGACCCCAACGAGGCGCCCGATGTTGTCCCCATTGCCAAGATGCTCGAGGAAGCGGGCGCGTACTGGATTAACTGGTGGAACAAGCCGCCCGATGTGAAGGTGACGGACTATCCCCACTGGGTTTCACACGTCGCCTTCGACGCCGTCGGCCAGGGCTATTACAATGCCAACGAGCTATTCAAGACCTTCGAGACACCGAACCAGGGCAAGATCATCGCCATACAGGGCATGTTGGCCAACAATGCGGCTATCGGACGATTCCAGGGTCTCCAGGACGCGTTGAAGGAGAATCCTGGCGTAACTCTTCTCCAGTGGGAAACCGCGGAGTGGGACACTACAAAGGCCTACAATGTTACGAAAGCACTGCTTGCCGCTTACCCGGACGTCGACGGTGTATGGTCCGCGAACGACAACATGGGCATGGGTGCCATCCAGGCCCTGAAGGAGGCCGGGCTCGCAGGGAAGGTCCTCGTGACCGGTACTGATGGTAACCCCGAGGCATTCGACGCAATCAAGGCCGGATACATGACCTCGACGGAATTCCAGGACTCCCGCTACCAGGCCCAGCTTGGCCTGACCATGTGCCTCGCGGCCAAGGACGGAAAGCTCGATGTCAAGAATCTTCCCTCGAAGTACCGCTCCTGGCTGATCCCCGGGGTCAAGGTGAACCGCGAAAACGTCGATGAGTTCGTGAGAGAGTACATCGATAAGATGCCCGAGTACGATTTGTCGGATTTCTTCGCGAATTGGCGGGGTGAAGCGCCCTAACATAGTGACCGCAGATCAGGCACGGGAAGAGGATTGATCTGCTCGAATAGACGGACCTCCGCACGGCTGGCTTTTTACCGCCGTGCGGAGGATTTTATTTCCTTGCCGCTAAGGTGCTTACGATTTACACTCGCCGAAGGAGGGATCACAACTCATGACTGAAGTGAGCAGCAAGCGAGGCTACCTGACCTGGCTCCTGAAGCGGTTCCCCGTTCCCTTTGCGGCCGCGAGAGCGTGGTTGCGGCGTTTCGGCATCCTGGCCCAGCTCCTCTCTCTGGCGATCATCGTTGGTGTATTCACGATCGGCACGAAGGGTAAGTATCTCTCCTGGGCGAACATCCAGGTCATCTTCAGCCTCGCGGCGATTCCGGCAATCTACGCCATCGGGCTGCACCTGACGATTTTACTGGGGGGAATCGACCTTTCCGTCCAGGGGGTGGCCTCACTGTGCGCAGTTTTCGTCGGCCTATTATTGAAGAATCAGTTCAACTCCAATGACGTGGGGCTGTGGATCATCCCTATTTCCATAGCGATCGGAGGAGCAGCCGGAGTAATAAGCGGCCTGCTGAACACTGGGCTGAAAATCCCGTCGTTTATCGCCACTCTCGGGATGAGCTGGATACTCTACGGGATGGCCGTCTACATCGGCAAGGCGGTCAATGTCCAGATTCTCGACACCAGGATAGAGAATTTCGTCTCCGCGACGCTCTTCGGCGTCCCCCAGATTGCGATCCTTGCGGTATTGCTTGCAATCATCGTGCAGATGGTCCAGGACCGCACGCGGTTCGGGCGGTACATGTATGCGATCGGCGGCGATGAGGTCATTGCCAAGCAGGCGGGAGTCAAGGTCAAAGGGATCAAGATCGCCGTTTTCACGATCGCGGGGGCAATTTACGGGCTGGCATCGCTTCTGCTTGCCGGTCGGCTGGGCTGGGCGACATCGCGAATGGGAGCCGGTCTGCTCTTTCCGACCATCACCGCAGTCACCGTCGGCGGCGTCGCCCTAACAGGCGGGATCGGCGGGGCAAAGAATGCCGCCCTCGGCGCCCTGATCATCACGGCGCTCAATGATGGTCTGGTCCTGATGCAGGTGAGCCCCTACATACAGCAGGCGGTGAACGGCGTCGTTCTGATCGCAGCCGTCGCTCTCACGCTGGACAGGAAGAAGCTTGGCTTCATCAAGTAGGACAAGGCGGGAATATGAGTGACACAAGCAACGGGGCTAACCAGGACACCGTGCTGACGCTGCGCCAGATCACGAAAGTCTATCCCGGGGTGGTCGCGCTCGACCGTGTTGACCTCGCGATCCGCAAGAACGAGGTGGTCGGCCTGGTGGGTGAAAACGGCGCAGGGAAATCGGTGCTCATGAAGATAATGATCGGGCTCGTCCAGCCGGATGAGGGGACCATCGTGCTTCGGGGCGAGCAGACCACGCTGAGAGACCCTTCGGATGCGATCAAAAACGGAATCGGGATGGTCTTCCAGGACGGTTCCCTGGTCCCCAATCTATCCGGTACGGAGAACCTGTTCCTCTGCCATGAGGCGGCGTTCCGCAAGTTAGGAATGCTGTCCTTGCGGGCAATGCGTGATGCCGCCCGAGAGCTCCTGACCCAGATGAAGCTCCACATCGACATGGACTTGCCGGTTGCAGAGATCAGCCCGGCGGAGCGGCAGATGGTCGAGATCGCGCGGCTGCTGTGGCTCTCGCAGCAGTACGGACAGGAGAATCCCGTGTTGATCCTGGACGAGCCGACCACGGTGCTGGCCGACGCGGAGAGGGACACGCTGTTCTCGATCCTGCGGGAACTCAAGAAGCGGGCCTCGATCGTTTTCATCTCGCACCGCATCCAGGAGGTCCTCGAGAACAGCGACCGGATCGTCGTGCTGAAAGATGGGAAGAACGTCACGGAGATCGCGGCCTCGAAGGCGAAGCTCTCGAGAATAGAGCAGCTGATGGTGGGCCATTCCTTCTCGGCGGACCGATTTCAAGAGGACGAACAGGCGACGCCGGGGGAGAGAGAGATCCTGAGAGTGGAGAACCTGAGCAAGGCGGGGTTCTTCGAGCCCCTCAGCTTCACGGTTCGGGAGGGGGAGATCGTCGGCCTGGTCGGCCTGGTCGGTTCGGGGAAGGAAGCGGTCTGCGGATGCATCGCCGGCCTGGAGAAGGCCGATACCGGCGGTGTTTTCCTTGACGGGCGCAAGCTCCCGAGCGGGTCTCCCAGCGGCGCGGTCAGGGCAGGGATCGGTCACATCCCGATCGATCGCCGCAGCGAGGGACTCGCCCTCATGATGAGCGTGGCGGAGAACGTGAACCTCCTGGTCCTCAACCGCCTGAAGACGGCGGGGTTCTTGAGCCCGGCGCGCGAGAAGAAGAACGCGCACTACTGGATTTCCGAATGCCAGATCAAGACGCCGTCGATCGGCACCTTGTGCGCCAACCTGAGCGGCGGCAACCAGCAGAAGACGGTCATTTCCAAGTGGCTCAGCTCCCGTGTTCGGTTACTGATACTCGATCACCCGACGCGGGGAGTCGACGTCGGGGCAAAAGATGAGATCTACAGGCTCATCAGGAAGCTCGGCAAGGAGGGGATCGGAATGCTCATCATGTGCGACACCCTCGAAGAGGACATCGGGCTGGCCAACCGGATGCTCGTGATGAAGGATGGCCGGCTGGTGAAGGAGATAGACAGCTCACCGCAGAAGAAGCCGACCCCGCAGGACATCATCGGCCTGATCGTGTAGGATTCCAAAGCAAGGAGAACCTCAAGTGGCGGACATGAAGCAAGCGGACACAGCCGACTCCCAGGTTGCGAGAAAACGACTCGTACGAAAAGGGCGGATCTCTCCGGTGTATTTCACCATCGGCCTTCTCGTGGTCGTCGGGCTCCTGTTCTACCTGGGAAACAGGAACTTCCTGTCGCTGTACAACCTGAACACGATCATCAGCTTCTCCGCGATCCTCCTGATGGTCGCCTTAGGCCAGATGTGCACCATTCTCGTTGGCGGGATAGACCTCTCCGTCGGGGGATTGGTATCGTTCATCTCTGTTGTCTTCATCCTTCTGATTGAGCCGTTAGGTTACCTGGCATATCCGGCGTGCCTTCTCATAGGAGTGATCGTCGGATACATAAACGGGAACATCCTCACCCGGATACGGATCCCGTCATTTATCGCCACCCTGGCAACCGGCGGCATCCTCACGAGCCTGGCCTACATCGTGTCGCCCAGGCCGGTGAACCTCTCGCCGGCGAACTACGGCGTAGTTGACAGCATTGTCAACGGGAAACTGCTCAATGTGAGCAACGTCCTCTACATCGGGTTCGCCGTGCTCGTGCTTTACTACGTGATTCTCCGTTTCACCAGTACGGGCCGCAACATCTTCTACGTCGGCAGCAACATCAAGATGTCCTGGATGTCGGGAATCAGCATCGTGAAGACGCGCAACATCGCTTTTATTCTTTCAGGGGTGGGCGCCGCGATCACGGGCCTCCTGATATCCTCTGTCCGCTACGGCGGCGACCCGATGGTCGGGAACGCGTACGTCTTGAACTCGATCGCGGCAGTCGTTGTGGGCGGCACGGCGCTCACCGGCGGCGCGGGAGGTGTCGTCCACACCCTGTTCGGAGCGATCTTCATGAGCATGCTCGACAACGGGATGAACGTCGTCGGCATCAACCAGTACTTCCAGCAGTCTATCCTGGGTGCCATGGT
>CBFDDG010000415.1:0-4624 GCA_965603505.1 uncultured Phycisphaerae bacterium
TGCGGCGATTCGCTGGGCCTGAGCATCCAGGCGTCGAAGACGGACGCCGAGACCATCGTGTTTTGCGGCGTTCGTTTCATGGCGGAAACGGCCAAGATCCTTTCGCCCGACAAGATCGTGCTGCTTCCGGAGCAGTTCGCCGGGTGCCCCATGGCTGAGATGATCACGGCCGAACAGTTACGCGGTCTCAAACGCGAGCATCCGGAAGCGCTCGTCGTCTGCTACGTCAACAGCATGGCCGAGGTGAAAGCCGAAAGCGACTACTGCTGCACCAGCGCCAATGCCGTCGCGGTCGTCCGGTCCCTGCCCAGGGACAGGCCCGTGATTTTTGTGCCCGATCAGCACCTGGGGCGTTTCGTTGAAGAGCAGACCGGTCGGGATCTGATTCTCTGGCCCGGCTATTGCACCACGCACGTTCTGATCTCGGAAGAGGATATCGGCGAGGCGCGCGGACAGCATCCGGATGCGGTGGTCATTGCCCATCCGGAGTGTTCGGAGCCGGTGAAGGAGCTTGCCGATGCGCTGCTCAGCACGGGCCAGATGCTCACGTTCGTCAAGGACAGCCCGGCGAAGCGGTTCATCGTGGCGACCGAGATCGGCATGATCCATCCGCTGAAGAAGGCCCGGCCCGATGCGGAATTCATCCCCGCCAGCGCCAGGGGCGTATGCCCGAACATGAAGAAGATCACCCTGGAAAAGGTCCTGGCCTCCCTGGCCCACCTGCAATTTCAGATCGACGTTTCGGAAGAGATTCGACGCAAGGCAGCGGGGGCGCTGCAGCGCATGGTCGAGATCCTGCCTGACAAATGAGAATTCGCACCGAAGGACAGACACAAGGGAAGGACATCATGGGACAGGAAGGACACCACCTGGAGACACTGGCGCTGCATGCGGGGCAGGACGTCGATTCAGACACGCTGAGCCGGGCCGTGCCGATCTACCAGACGACGAGCTACTGTTTCAAGGACACGGACCACGCGGGCCGGCTGTTCGCGCTGCAGGAATTCGGGAATATCTACACGCGACTGATGAACCCGACCACGGACGTGCTGGAGAAGCGGCTCGCCGCCCTGGAAGGCGGCGTCGGCGGGCTGGCCCTGAGCTCCGGCCAGTCGGCCATCTACGTGAGCATCTTCAACATCTGCGGCGCGGGCGGCCATATCGTCTCCTCGAATTCACTCTATGGCGGCACCATCACGTTGTTCAGCCAGACCTTCGCCAAGCTGGGCATCGAGGTGACGTTCGTCGATCCGGGCGACCCGCAGAACTTTGCCAGAGCCATCAAGGATAACACGCGCCTGATCTACATCGAGACGATCGGCAATCCGAAGAATGATATTCTGGATTACGAAGAGATCGCGAAGGTCGCGCATCAGCATGGGATGCCGGTGATTTGCGACAACACGGTGGCCACGCCGATCCTCTTCCGGCCGATCGAGCACGGGATCGACATCGTCGTCCATAGCTGCACGAAGTTCATCGGCGGCCACGGCAACAGCATCGGCGGGGCGATCGTCGATTCCGGCAATTTCGACTGGACCAACGGCCGCTATCCAGAGCTGACCGAGCCCGACCCGAGCTACCACGGCGTCAAATACGTCGAGAACTTCGGCAACTTAGCCTACATTATCAAGGCCCGGACCCAGTTCCTGCGCGATATGGGAAGCTGCATGTCGCCGTTCAATGCCTGGCTGTTCCTCCTGGGACTGGAGACAATCCACCTGCGCATGCCCCGGCACTGCGAGAATGCTCTGAAGCTGGCCCAATGGCTTGAGAACCGGCCGGAGGTGACCTGGGTCAACTATCCCGGCCTGCCGTCGCATCCGAACCACAGTCTTGCCGGGAAGTATCTGCCCAACGGGCAGGGCGCAATTCTTGGCTTTGGCATCCGCGGGAGCAGGGAGGCCGGCGTCGCGTTCATCAACAGCGTCAAGCTCGCCAGCCATTTGGCCAACATCGGCGACAGCAAGACGCTGGTGATCCACCCGGCCAGCACGACGCACCAGCAGTTGAGCGACGAAGAGCAGCTTGCCGCTGGCGTGACGCCCGATTATATTCGTGTGTCGGCCGGGACCGAACACATTAACGATATCCTCGCCGACTTCGAGCAGGCGCTGAAAGCCAGGGCCGGATAGGTCTCATGAGTCCCATAGGTCCCATGCGTCCTATCTAGCCGTCAGCGAAAACCCGGACCGGATTACCGACGTATTCAAAGAGGATCCAGAAACCAGAACGAAGGACGCAACACCGCCATGTGGGAGTATACGGACAAACTAAAAGATCACTTCTTCAACCCGCGCAACGTGGGCGAAGTGGAAGACCCGGACGGGGTCGGAGAGGTCGGCTCGCTGGCGTGCGGGGACGCCCTGAAGCTGACATTCAAGCTCGACGAGAACGGGCGGATCAAGGACGCGAAGTTCAAGACGTTCGGCTGCGCCAGCGCGATCGCGACCTCTTCCGTACTGACGGAGCTGATCAAGGGCAAGACGCTCGACGAGGCGATGCGAGTGACGAACAAGGATATCGCCGATTACCTGGGCGGTCTGCCCGAGCAAAAGATGCACTGCTCCGTCATGGGCCGTGAGGCACTCGAGGCCGCGGTTGACAACTATCGGGGCGGCGGCACCGCCAAGCACGAGCTTGAAGGAAGGGTCGTCTGCACCTGCTTCGGCGTCACCGACAAGGAGATCGAGCGTGTCATTCGGGAGAACGACCTGACGACCGTCGAGCAGGTGACCAACTACTGCAAGGCCGGCGGCGGCTGCGGCGGCTGTCACGGCGAGATCGAGAAGATCATTGAGGCCGTGCAGGGTGAGCGTGTGAAAGAGCAGGCTGCTCCTCCGCCTCGAAAGGGTAAGAAGCTGACCACGATCCAAAAGATCCAGCTCATTCAGCAGACGATCAATGAGCAGGTGCGGCCGGCCCTACGCACCCACGGCGGCAATATCGAGCTCGTCGACGTCGAGGGCAACAAGGTGATCGTTGCCTTTCGCGGCATGTGCGCCCAGTGCAAGCTCGCCGAGTACACCATGAAGGACGTCGTGGAGGCCAAGCTCCGCGAGTTTGTCTCGGAGGACCTGCATGTCGAGGAAGATACCGATTCCGTGGACGAAGGGCACGAGCACAGAGGATAAGCGATGAAGGAAATCTATTTCGATAATAACGCGACGACGAGAGTGGCCGACGAGGTCTTCGAGGAGATGCAGCCGTACTTCTGCCGCCTTTACGGCAATCCGTCGAGCATGCACACGTTCGGCGGGCAGGTCGGCGTCAAGATCCGCGAGGCCCGCGAGCAAGTGGCCCGTCTGCTCCGCTGCGACCCGAGCGAGATCATCTTCACGAGTTGCGGCACCGAAAGCGACAGTACGGCCATCCACGGGACACTGGCCGCCGTGCCACACCGCCGCAAAGTCATCACGACCCGCGTGGAGCATCCGGCGGTCCTGACCGTCTGCCGAGAGCTGGAGAGCCACGGCTACCATGTCGTCGAGGTCGGCGTGGACAAGCTCGGCCGGCTCGACCTGAACGAGCTCGAGTCCGAGCTCGACGACGACACGGCCCTCGTCACCATCATGTACGCCAACAATGAGACCGGCGTAATTTTTCCCATCGAGCAGATCGCCGAGATGGTCACGAGCCGGGGCATCACGTTCCACACGGATGGCGTCCAGATCGTGGGCAAGATGCCTCTCAATCTGTCCAAGAGCCCGATCAACCTGCTCAGCCTGTCGGGACACAAGCTGCACGCGCCGAAAGGCGTGGGTGTGCTGTACGTGAAGAAGGGCACGCGGATCGCCCCGTTCCTGCTTGGCGGCCACCAGGAGGGCGGCCGACGCGCGGGAACTGAGAATGTGCCCGGCATCGTCGCCTTGGGCAAGGCCTGTGAACTGGCGGCCGAGCACATGGAGGAGGAGAACACGCGCGTCAAGCGCTTGCGCGATAAGCTTGAGAGTGCGATCCTCAAGAGCTGTCCGGACAGCCGGGTCAACGGCGAGCGCGAGCACCGGCTTCCGAATACGACGAATATCAGCTTCGAGTACGTCGAAGGTGAAGCAATCCTGCTTTTGCTCGACCGTTACGGTATCTGCGCCAGCAGCGGCTCGGCCTGCACGTCCGGCTCGCTCGAGCCGTCGCACGTGCTGCGCGCCATGGGCGTCCCGTTTACTGCCGCCCACGGCTCGATCCGATACAGCCTCAGCCGCTACAACACGGAAGACCAGGTCGATTTCACCATCGCAAAGATGCCCGAGATCATCCAGCGCCTGCGAGAGCTCTCTCCCTTCGTCCAAGCCGCCACACGTTGAATCGATGGACGATGCTCGATTCGTCATGACTGTGTCCGACGGCCGGTTTGATTGAACTCGCCAAGGAGGCTGGCTTGGCGAGTTCAACGCAGTTTGTAGACAGCCCCTGACTGTCCTCCGGGTCTCCCGTAAGTCTTTGCTGAAAAAGGTGTTAAGCTGTTTTTGCTCCGTGATACGGATTCGGGTGGCTAAGTGGCGACCGTACAACAGCTTATCCGAATTCGCATGAGGCTGTCACAATCAGTATATTTCCTATATTACTCAAAATATCCATTTGACCATCGATATTTTTGACATTCCTCTCTATATTTGCTTTAATC
>CBFDDG010000416.1:0-4615 GCA_965603505.1 uncultured Phycisphaerae bacterium
CCGTCGATGCTGACGCCGACCAGGAACTTGTTCTCCCGAAGGAACCTGCACCACTCGTCGTTGTTCAATAGCAGTGCGTTGGTCTGGAGCGAGTTGCCGACCTCCTGGCCGGAGACGCCGTACTTCTTCTGCAGCTCGACCGCCTTTTTGTAGAAGTCCAGCCCCATCAGCGTCGGCTCGCCCCCCTGCCAGGCGAAACCCGACATTTGGAACCGCAGACCCATGTAGTCCTTTACGAGCTTTTCGAGCACCGCCTCGCTCATGCGCTGTCGGCCGTAGCCCACCTCCGCCGGCCGGGACTTGTAGAAGCAGTACGTGCAATCGACGTTGCAGTCGGAACCAGACGGCTTAATCAAAAGAGTAAATGGCTGCATTTGAGAATATCAAAAATCAAAAAGCAAATATCAAAATTGCGGAGTCACCGCGTTGCAGTGACGACTCTCTCACTTGTCTACAAACATGGCTCCACACTGAGCGTGGCCGCCTCACCGGTCTTCCGCCGGCTCGATTCGGAGCGTCCAGGTGTCCCGCGTTGCGGGTTTGTCCGCCTTCAGAAGGATCCGCGTAAGCCGTTCGGGCCAGACCGAGCGGAGCCGTCCATCCTCAATGGGAATCGTTTCCAGGATGGGCTTCAGTTTGCCCGCATCGTACACGACTCGAACGGCAATGTGAAGCCCTTGCCCATCTGCGGTCTCCAGTCGCAGTTGCCCGTCCTTCTCCTGCGTGACCTTGCACGGCGTCAGCAGGCTCAGGGTGATCTCGCCCGCCGGCTTTTCGAGAGCGTACTGCTCGGTGACGACGATGTCCCGGCCGCGGTTGAGGCGAATCGTGCGCATCCATGATGTCACGCCGGCCTCTTTGGGATAAGCCCCCGAGATGTCAAGCCGCAGTTGCGCGTAGTCGTCCGTCGCCTCATGGCTGACGTCTTTCGCAGCGAACCGCCGGCCCGGGCTCTGCATGACACCGTCGATGGTCGGCAAGCTGTGATAGGCCGACTGCATCGTCCAGATCTCGTAGCGTCGGGAGCTGAAGGTCTTGCGGCTGTACGTCTCAACGCCTGCGTCGATGAGGATGGGCCGGCCGTCCCGGTAGACGATGAAGTTGCCCACGTCGTTGTGATTGTGGCTCTCGGCGTTGTGCCCGCCTTTGGCCGCAACGAGGAAGCCTTCGGTGCTCCCGTCCTTACATCGGGCCGTCATCACCTGAATGCCATCGAGCCAGACATCCCGCACCAGCGGCGGTTCCGCCCGCGCTTTCTTCAACTCGGCCACGTTGTGAATCTTCGGCAGGCATCGGCCCACGGTATAGGCGTTCCGGCCGGCGAACGGCGAACCTTCATCCAGACTCCGCCGGAACACGTAGGCCCCAAACGCCGCGAGCCGGTCGTCGCCGATCCGCTTGCCGTAGCGGTACACAAGCTCCGCCGGCGGGTGCGCCCTCGCGGAGGCGTCGGCGAAATTCACGAACAGGTCCCCGGCGATGTGAACGCGATAGATGTACCGACCGATCTGTTGGACGAGCGGCCGGTCGTACACGTTGATGGCGCCGTCGCTGGCGCTGTGAAGCATTTCCAGACAATCGAACAGTGAGGCCCCGGCCCGGCTCCAATAGCCCGGCCCTTCATCACAGCCGCCGTCATCGGCGTAGGCGTCGAGGAAATGGTCGAGGCTCCGCACGATCTTCGCGACCGCGGCGGTACGCCTGGCCTCGTTCGGCTCGACCAGCAAGGCGCAGGTGAGCCAGCTCGCGTTGCACCAGGGGTTCCAGTTGTTCACGCGTCTGCCGCGAAAGCCCATCCAGCCGAAATCGTCGCGTTCGAGGCACGGGGTCAGAATGCGCCGGTCCGTCTCGCAGCGGATTCGCTTGCGGACCATCGGCGAGACGCGGTCGAGCTGCTCGGCCAACAGATAGTCGGTCCACGCCAGGCTCTCGCCCGTCTCGGCGACGAACAGGGCCACGATGGGTTCTTCGGGATCGGCCAGCCCGGAGCCGGCCTTTTGTGCACCAACGTGAGCAGCAACACCCCAGAACGATTCCTCGCAGATGGCCCAGATGCCGTTGACGATGTCGTCGAGGAAGCGGCCCTTGCCCTCGACACATTCCGCGATGACAAGATGGGTCAACGCGGTACGGCGTGCGAAGTGCTCGCGCTCGTACCGGCTGCGATTGCCCTCGCGCCGGTATTCGAGAAACAGCGTCGCCGGCAGATCCGGCCAGGCATACCCCAGATACTCCTCGCCGTTTGCGATCAGGTCCTTGCGAACAGAGGCCGGCAGGTTCTCCCACGCCGACCGCTCGCTCCATCCCGGCCACGGATGCCACTGATCTCGCGGAATCAGGACCTGCTCGATCTTCTCCTGCGGGTACAGCTCGCGCAGCTTGAATCGACTCTCCCCCGCCGACGTCGTACCGACAAGCAACACGGCGACCAGCAAAACCATGACAAGGATACTCACACCATTTCGCATCTGCTTCACATGAACCTCCATTCCTCACGAGCGATAGCCGCTGCGGAACTTATGTAACATCTTCGATAGATCTTTGACAAGCTCGGCGTTCTCGGGCCGCTCGGATATGTTGACGTTCTCATCGGGATCAAGCTTCTGGTCGTAGAGCATCCGGGCGTACATCTTGCCATTTTTTCCGGCCCACTCCGTGTAGCAGTATCGGTCGGTACGCACGGAGTCGCCGCTATGGAAGCGGCTGTAGATTACCTTCTTTCCGGGCCGTTTCGGATCTTTCAGCAGCGGCACGAAGCTTCGACCTTCGACGTGCTCCGGCGCAGGCAGACTCGCCAGCTCGCACAGTGACGGATAGATGTCGACGAATTCCGTCAGGCCATCGGTGTGCATGCCACCCTTGAGGCCGGGGACCCGAACGATCAACGGGGCCCTCAGCGACGTTTGGAAGTGACAGTGTTTGCACCAGAGCGTGTGCTCGCCCAGGTTCCAGCCGTGGTCACCCCAGAGCACGACGATCGTGTCGTCACTCAGGCCAAGTCGGTCCAATTCGCCCAACACGCGTCCGATTTGAGCATCCGTGTAACTCGTGCAGGCGTAGTAGCCGTGAACGAGCGTGCGGGCCATTTCCTCCGACAGCGGCCCCTTCTTCGGAATCCCGTGGTACGCTCGCAGCTCGCCCCAGTTGTGAATCGCCGCGTCGGGGGCGTCCTTCGGGCGAAACGGGTTGTCCGCCAGCTCGATCTCATCAGGGTCGTAGAGATCCCAGTACTTCTTCGGCGCGTTGAACGGCAGGTGCGGCTTGACGAACCCCACCGCCAGGAAGAACGGCTGGTCCATGCGTCTGAGACGGCGAAGGTCCGAGATCGCCTTGTCCGCGGTCGTTCCGTCGGCGTAGTCGCTGTCGCCGACGTCGGCACATTCGTACGCCGGCCCCAGGCCCCTCTCGGTCTTTCGAGTGATGGCGATATTTTCCGGGCGCAGATACCCCCTGCCGCCCCATTCTCCGGTCGGCCGCCAGGCGTCCTCCGACCAGCTCCCGGCGCCGTCGTTGCGATGATGATAGACCTTGCCGTTCGAGATGGTATAGTACCCGTGCTGGCGAAAGTGCTTCGGCAGGGACAGCGGCGCGCCCCAGTCCTTGTCTGCATGATGGAGGTAGCCCTTGAAAGCGCGATCCCGCGTGGGCCGAATCCCGGAAAGCAGACTCGCTCGCGATGCCCCGCAAACCGGCGACTGGCAATAGCACCGGCTGAACACGACGCCGTCGGCGGCCAGCTTGTCGATGTTGGGCGAGATCATCTTCTCGTGCCCGTAGCAGCCAAGCTGCGGCCGCAGATCGTCCACCGCGATGAACAGAACATTCGGCCTCGCTGACTCCTCCCGCCGCGCGGCCACAACGCCGGGCAGCACGAAAGAGGCCATTGTGACCCCTGCGGCTCTCAGAAAACCGCGACGGCTGTAGCTTGGTTCTCTCATGTGTCAGACTCCCTGGAAATGGTCTTCTGTTTGAGCGATCCAGTCCTGCAGCAAAGTGCGACAACGCTCCAGTTCTCTTTTTGCCGATGACTTGCCAGCGAGATTGTCCATCTCGCCGGGATCGTTCTCGAGATCAAACAGCATCTCGCGATTCTCACCCTGCGAGAAGACAACATACTTGTATCGGTGCGTCCTGAGCATCCGCCCTTTCTTGCGCAGGTCTCCCGTATCCGGCTGGAGTTCCGTAACGACGAACTCGCGGCCGGGACGCCTGGGATGCTCGATGAGCGGTCGCAGGCTCATGCCTTCGAAGTCATCGCGCAGGCCGATTCCGGCGTAATCGCACATCGTCGGCAACACGTCAAGCCCCGAGACCAGATGCGTCGAGTCCACTCGCCCGGCGGGTGTCACGCCTTTCCAACTAACAACCAGCGGTACGGTCACAGGCTCCTCGTAGAGCATCAGTTTCACCACCCAACGATGTGCCGCGGCTCCTTCGCCGTGGTCGCTCGTGAAGACGATGAGCGTATCGTCCGCCAGGCCCCGTTGGCGCAACGTGCGGAGGATGCGCCCGATCTCCACATCCACCTGCTCGGCGTGGCGGTAGTACTGGTACAGGTACTGGCGCCACCGCGTCTTGTCCCAGTCCTTCGTATAAAGAATCTCCGGGCCGTATT
>CBFDDG010000417.1:0-4611 GCA_965603505.1 uncultured Phycisphaerae bacterium
CTCCGAGAAGCTGATGACCACTTATTGGGAGGATGGGTAATGAAGAAATTGTTAGGGAGTTTGTTGATTGTCCTATTGGCCGCGTCGTACGCATCTGCGGGGCTGTATACGTTTACCCCCGTATTCGACGCCGGCAACAGCGACGGTGGGAGCGATCAGTGGAGCTACATCTGTGAGCTCGGTAGCTACCAGGCATGGCTCGGCTTTGACGTTTCGGCCATTCCGGACAGCGAGACCATCACACTCGTGGCATTGCAGGGATACATGTTCAACGGGTCGACGTCGGCCGAGCGATCCTGCTGGTACGAGCCCGATGACTCCTGGATCGGAAACACGACCAATCCGGGCACCAAGGCTCTGACCGAGCTGGTTGGCACGCTGACGCATAACGCGGACGGATGGCAGACGTTCAACCTGGACCTGACCGGGCATGATTGGCAGGCGGATCTCGCGGACGACTACGTCTCACTAATGGTGACCGGTCCCACGGACGGAGAGCATATCTGCGGGCAGATATATCTGATGGAGAGTGTGGATTGGATACCTGTCCTGAAGATTGAGACCATCAGCCAGGCCATACCGGCGCCGGGCGCTTTGCTCCTGGCTGGTATCGGCACCGGCCTGGCCGGCTGGCTTCGCAGACGCAGGGCCCTGTAGGCCCCAAAGGAACATAGTCCGAATTAACGGCGGGCCGTAGGCATACACCGCGGCCCGCCTTCTCGTACTTGAAGCGCGAGCACCCGGTTGGCCGGCGGCCGCGTTATGCAGCGCATCCACCAGCATTTCTTCTCGTCGATACATCACAAACGGCTTACGAGAGCATTCTCGCCTCAGCCGCCTCCGTCACCGGCAACCACACGCGAGGGGGCGGGGAGATTTGTTGCGCGCATACGCGGAATTCCCCATCCCACCAAACTTCATCCGACGTGACGAAGAGCAGCGGAAGTGTGCTTTTGGCGCGTGGTTCATCTGCCTGTCCATGTGTCCCGTTGCGATCCCTGCCCGACAACGGTATCCTAAGCGTCGTCTGAAGCACGACAATCCGCCAAAGGAGACCGAATGAGTCACGACCGTACGGTACCGCAGGAGTGCCCGCTCCGCCGTCATGCTCCGTGGGCTGCCTCGCTGGCGATTCTGGCATTCTGGGCCAGCATTTCATCGCAGGCGGCCACAGGGTATCGTTCCCCCGCTCCGCCGGAGGATTCGCAGTACGGCGCGAAGATCCAGCGGACAATGAGGCTACTGGCGACGAGCACGCCGAAGCATCGTAACAAGGTGAAAATCCTATTCTACGGCCAGTCCATCACCGCGCAGAAGTGGTGGAAGGACGTGGCCGACGACTTGCGGAAACGTTTTCCACATGCCGACCTGCAGATCGAGAACCGGGCCATCGGCGGATTCGCCTCGCAACTGCTGGTCCGGACGACCGAGCACGATCTGTACCCGTACTACCCCGACCTGCTGATCTTCCACGTCTACGGCGACCACCGACGGTATGAGGACATCATCCGCAGCGTCCGGCAGCGCACGACGGCTGAGATCGCTATCTGGACGGACCATCTTGCGGCCAACGAAAAAGCGAACGAGGCGGGCGAGTACATCGATGAGGGTTGGACGGCCTTTATGGCCAAGTGGCTCCTGGAGAACGCCCGCAAATACGATTGTGAGATCATCGACATTCGCCCCGAGTGGAAACGCTATCTCAAGGACAACAACCTCACGCCACCGGACCTGCTTCGTGACAGCGTCCATCTCAACGATCATGGATGTTTCCTTCTGGCCGAGCTGATCAAGCGCCGCCTCGTCTACAAGCCCGATATCCCAGCCGATCCGAACAACACCGTGAAGACGTACATCGTCGGCGAGGACGTCGCGTGGGAGGACGGCCGGCTGACCCTGGAGTTCACCGGAAACCGCGTGGACGTCGTCACGGCGGAATCCACCGGCGCGTCGTCATCGGCGCGAGTTCTTGTCGACGGCAAGAAGCCGTCTGCGTTTCCCGAGGCGTACGCGATTACCCGGCCCAGCTCGATTCACAATATCTGGCCCGCGGTGATTCGCGTGTCCTGGTCCAAGCCGCTGCTGCTCGAAGATTGGACCTGCCGGATTCTCGAAAGCGATGAGATGGGCAGCCGGTTCACGTTCGAGGTTGTGGGCTTGAAAACCGGCCCCGATGGCAGGGGCCGCAGCGACGAGCCGTTCGTCTCCAACTCCGGCCGCGTGGTGATCGACCCGAACGACTGGCACCTCAAACGCACGTGCGAGTACGCCAAAAAGCCGGTGCCCGAGAACTTCGAGATCAAGTGGAAGGTCGTACCTATGTTCGCGGACCGCTATGACCGGCCGCGGATCGACGACCCCACGCGCGAGTATGCCGCCACGCTCATTCAGGGGATTTCCAATACGCGGCACACGCTCGAATTGATTGTTGAGCCAGGTGTCACGGCCCTGATACGCGCCATCCGCGTGTACAGACCGCCGTTGGAGTGAGCTCGATGTTGTCGTGCCGGTGACTTGGGTTGCTACGTGCAGACGGCCGGGTAGATGTCACTCGGGCTGCGGCAAATGCGGTCCGGCCTTGCGGCGGTGATTTCTTCTTCACTCCCAAAGCCATATGTCACCCCGATGGTCCGGGTGCCGTGGGCCTTGCCCGATTCGATATCGCGGGCGCGATCTCCGATCATGATCGCTCGTTCCGGATCGAGGGCAAGCTCACGCAGCAAAAAGGCGAGCAGTTCCTGCTTATCGTCGAAGCGGCCGTTGAGCTCGGGGCCGAACACGTCAACGAAGAAGCGGTCGAATCCGAAATGCCGGACGATGCGATCGGTGTAGACCTTCGGCTTGGACGTGACGACGTAAAGCCGGCGGCCCTCGCTGCGCAGTTGCTCCAGCATCTCCGGGACGCCTGGATAGAGATCGTTCTCGAATAGCCCGACATCAGCGAACCGCTCGCGGTAGTGGCGGACGGCCGTCTCGATGAGATTCTCGTCATTGCTTTCGAGGAGCCGGGGGAAGGTCCATCGCAACGACGGGCCGATGAACTGCACCAACTCCGACTTCGGCGGATACGACCGGCCGAGGCGTTCGAGAGCGTACTGAATGCATCGCGTGATCCCATCGCTGGGATCGGTCAATGTGCCGTCCAGATCGAAAAGTAGTGTCAAAGGTTCGCGCGTCGTATCACTCATTCGGCCGTCATTGCTCCATGTTGCTTTGAATATTACGCCGGAGGCGAAAGTCGGCCATTATCGGTGTTTCATGAAGAAGGTCAAGGGGCAGGCAGTGGCGTTCACGCGCGTTCGAGGGCGTCGAGGAGAGTATGGCCGGCCTCGTGGAGTCTCTCTGTCAGCTCGGATAGGGCCTTCATGGTCCCGGCGGCCTCGGTCTCGTGGAGAAGACCGATCAATTCGCTCGCACCGTTCAGCCCGTCGAGGCCGTTGTTCTGCATGGTCGTGACGAGCTGTCTCAGCCGGTTCGCCAAGCGGCGGCGAAAGAACTCGAGCCGCGAGCTGTCCAGTGCGCCGGCCTGAAAAGCGGGCTCGAACTCGTGAAAGGCCGTGCAGGCCTTCTGGAGATACAGCAGGACCATGCCCCTGGCGGCGCGGCCCTCGGACAGAACGCGGGCCCACTGAAACTCCTCGTTGCGCCAGTGCTCGTCCTCAACGGTCGTTCGATACGGGATATTCGAATGCCCCATGGTCGGCTCCCAGGTCCGCTCCGTCAACGCGCGGTCGCCGTGCAGAGCTTCAGCGTGTGCTCGATCAGTTCGGGTCCGCCCCAGTCGCCGTGGCCGGGCACGACGATCTTTGCGCCCGGATAGCCGGCCCGCACCCTCTGGACCGTGCTCGGATAGGCCTGGAGGTCGCCGTCTTTCGTATTGCCCAGCGACTCGGCGTCCAGAGATTTGATCAGGCAGCCGCCGAAGAGGACTCTTTGCTTCGGCACCCATGCGACCACGTTGTCGATCGTATGGCCGGCCCCATGATACGTCATCAGGACGATCGAGCTGCCGTAGCGAACGGGGATTCGCGCCCTATAGGGAATCCGGGGGACGGGCAAATGCTCCCGCCTGGCGATCGCGACGGTCTTGTCCAGGCCGTAGGACATCGCCCCGCGGCGATGCGCTTCGGCCAGACCGCCCATGCAGTCCTGATGGAAGTGCGTCGGGATGACGGTCTTCACGGCCGCGCCATGGGTCTCGGCAATCCAGTCGAACAGAATGGCCGTCTGCTCGTCCGTCCAGGGCAGGTCGACCAGGATGGCTTGGTTGCCATCGATGAGGACGAGTCCGTTGGCCGCAGTCCGTCCGTACCCCGGGACGTCGAAGTACGTCGTGTGGACCCATACGCCGGCTGCGATGCGATGGAGCACGACGTCGTCGGAGAGATTGGTGCTCTGGGTTGCTGGAGATACGCGTCCGGATTGACACCCTGTCAGAATCAGTCCCACGGACACCAGAACCGGTATGAGTTTGTATTTCACGGGCGAATCCTTTCGCTGCCGAATCTTTCCGCCGGTGGTTGCGCCTCTGCTGTCGAGACACAAGCTCCACGCGGACGTCACCCATGCAATACCCTCTACGCGTGGTCAAGTCAAGCCTGTCGCGGCCCT
>CBFDDG010000418.1:0-4609 GCA_965603505.1 uncultured Phycisphaerae bacterium
TCAGGATCAGGTCGCTGCCGCCCGGCGTCTGCGCCAGTTTCTCGAGCAGTTCTTTCGTGGTTATGCCGTAGGTCTGCATGGCTCTTCCGACAGAATCTCTTCATTGGGATGCCCCTCCGCGGAGCCGTCGATCTGCGCCTCGTCCTTGACAAAGGCGGCCCGGACCACCTCGTCGAGCGTGGTCAGGCCCCTGCACAGGCGCCGCGCGGCGCTGTCGACCAGGCCCCCGTAGCCGCGGGACCGTGCCGTCGTGCGGACCGCACCCTCCGTCGCGCTCTGCGCGATCTTCTCTTTGATCTCGTCATCCACGGGCAGGAACTCGAAGATGGGCAGTCGGCCGGCGTAACCCGTCCCGCCGCAGGCGTTGCAGCCCTTGGGCTCGAAGAACGTCATGCCCGCGAGCGCCGATTCAGGAATGCCCAGCCTGTGGATGACGCCCTCGGGCAATTCGGTCGGCTGCTTGCAGCGGTCGCAGAGCTTGCGCAGGAGCCGCTGGGCCGTCACCAAATTGAGCGTCGAGGCCAGCAGGTACCGGTCAAGTCCCATATAGGCGAGCCGGCTGAGCGTGCTCGGAGCGTCGTTCGTATGGAGGGTCGTGAGCACCAGGTGTCCGGTCAGGGCGGCCTGCACGGCGATCTCCATCGTCTCGCGGTCGCGAATCTCGCCGATCAGGATGATGTCCGGGTCCTGCCGAAGGATCGACCGCAGGCAGCTCGCGAACGTCAGGCCGATTTCCGGACGCACCTGGATCTGGTTGATGCCGGCCAGCCGGTACTCGACCGGGTCTTCCACCGTCGTGATGTTCTCGTGCGGATTCTTGAGGTAGTTCAGGGCCGCGTACAGCGTCGTGCTCTTGCCGCTGCCGGTGGGGCCCGTGACGATGATGATGCCGTGCGGCTTCGAGATCGCGTTCTTGAAGTCCTGCAGCAGCTTCGGCTCGAAGCCGAGCTTATCCAAATCGTGACTGACGGCCTCCTTGTCGAGAAGCCGCATCACGACTTTTTCGCCATAAATCATCGGCAGTACGGAAACGCGGACGTCGATGTCGCGACGCGGCGCCTTGATCTTGAGTCGGCCGTCCTGGGGCAGCCGCCGCTCGGCGATGTCCATGCCGGAGAGGATCTTGATCCGGGCCACCACGGCCCCGCGCATCTGGGCCGGCGGCGGGACCATCTCCCGCAGCATCCCGTCCACACGCATGCGAATCACCAGCGAATGTTCCTGCGGCTCGATATGGATATCGCTCGCCCGGCTCTTGACCGCCTGATCCAGCATGAGGTCCACAAACCGCACGACGGGCGCGTTGCTGGCCGCCAGCTCGGTGAGATCGGCGCCCTCCTCCTGCTCGCCGTTGCCGTCCGCGTCGGGCTCGGCGGCACGCACCATGTCACCGACGAGTTCTCGAATTCGCTGTTCCTGGGCCTTCGAGCCGTGATAGACGGCGTCGATGACGTCACGGATCTCCCGCTCCGGCGCGATCGCCTTCTTGATCTCGCAACCGAAGAACTGCGCGACGGTGTCCTGGGCGACGACGTCGAGCGGATCGGCCATGGCGACGAGGACCGTGCCGTCCGACTGGCTGAGGGCCACCATGCGGAACCGCTTGGCAAGCCGCTCCGGCAGCGACTGGGCCACTTCCATGTCCACGTTCGACAGGTTCTCGATCGACCACCGCTGGATGCGGAGGTATTCGGCTAAGGCCGACGTGACTTGCTCTTCCTGAAGGAACTGGAGCCGGCGAAGGACCTCGCCGAGCCGTCCGCCGTTCTGCTGCTGGTCCGCCAGGGCGGCCGTGATCTGGGACCCGTCCACGATGTTACGGCCCAACAGCCATTCCCCGAAGCGAACGTGCGAAGCGCGTATGCTTGATGTTTCCGTGTTGCCGTTCACAAGCACCCATCCACCGTTCGGTACAGACAGAGAGACAGAATCCAGCTCGGCCCCCCTGTGACTCGAGTTGCTACGTTGCCGTCACGTTCCCTAATGAACAAAGGCATTTCCCGCGTCAGCCTCCAACCGATGCGAAAATGCGCTTCTACACACTCTCCATTGGGCTTGTCGTATTCCCCGCCTCCCTGAGGGACATATCATACGTCGTATTGTATCCATCGCGTGACACGAAGTCAAGGGAAAAGGGGCACGCGGACGGCTTTTTTGGGCAGCGTCCGAAAATCGCCGCGTTGTCGTCCACGGAAGGGGGGCGTGTCAAGGTGCGGCTCCGACTCCATGGCCCGACCTCGAGCCCGGGAGGGGGTTTGTCGGCGTTCCAACACCGGGGATGAGACGGGCGGCGACCTGCCGGCACATTACTCGTAACATAAGGCCCCATAGGGACTTACGTTGGTTCGACACAAGTGGGTCGGCTCGTATGCCGGCTGCCCACGAGGTCGCTGCCGGTCGGCTGAAAGACGGCTTGCTGCTCTGTGCCCCTGGCTGACAGTCGAGGGAGGGCATACGGTTGTGCAAGAAGGCCGACGCCCGGTGTGGGGCGGGCGTCGGCGGGTCTGAGGATACCGCGTCGCGTATCCCTGGCAAGAGTGGCCCCGGAGGAGGAGTAAAGGCCAAGTGGATCTCACACCCCGTTAGAACCCGTAGGCCACCCGGAGCTGTCCGTTCGTAGGCATCTCGGCGTAGTACTCGCCGCGCGGCCCGACGTACCAGGGGCCTTCGCGTGTGAGCTTCACGGAGGTTCTCGAACCGTTCGAGTTGGTAATCCAGACGGTAATTGGGCCCCGCTCGCAAACGACGGGGGCTCTGCGGGTGACCACCGGCGGGTGCACGACCGTCACGGCGGGTGTATGGTGTTTGATCCTCCGCCCGTGAGGCGACCCCAGAACAACGAATCGGCGGCGCCACGGGCCAGGAACGACGAGCTTTCCATGAACCGGGGTGAGGGGGCGGACGGGCGGCCGGCCGATCCATATACCCAAACCGATGGGCGACCGAATCACGACGCCGGGGGCACGATGCGAGACCAGGACCCTCGTATCCGCCTGCAGCACTGTGGCGACCGATAGAACCACAATGGCTGCCACACCCACCAAAAATGTCTTTTCCCGTGCCATCGTCTTACCCTTTCCATAATCTGCCGACATGCGGCGTATACGTTCGAGATTGTCACGGCCTCACGCCGGAAACAACCGCCGACGGCCGCAGGGCCTGGTTTCGCCCTTCACTGGATAAAGGCCATTCCGGAAGCAGCGGTAACTGAGAATTGTGTGAGATCCGTGCCGGCCCGTCATGTCCCCGACGCCTGATTCTCGCGCCGAGGCACTCCGATTTCTCTTGCATAAAGGCCACCCCAAGCCGTATCTATGCCCCTTGACGGCTGCTTGACGTATGGCAGGCACGGGTTGATTATGGACAGCACGAGCGTCTCATGCCCAAGCCACGAGAGCGCAGGCCACGAAAGAACAGGCGACAGCGACGCAAACCGAGCGACCGGGTTCCGTCTTCGCGAACGAAGCCCCGGCAGCGGCGTGAACAGAAATGGGAGCCGCAACTCCTGCGCGGTCGTCGGCTCTGGTATCTGCGGATCGCCATGGTGCTGGCGGGCCCGATCGTCTTCTTTCTCCTGTTGGAGGGTACGCTGGCGGTTTGTGACGTAGGATACCCGACCTCGTTCTTCGTACAAAGCGAGCAAAAGGGAGTCGTCACGACCAACATGCGTTTCGGCTGGCACTACCAGCAGCAGACGCTCACCGAGCCCCACCCCTGTCTGGTCCCGGTGAACAAGCCGAGCGATACGATCCGCATTTTCGTCCTGGGAGAATCCGCGGCCATGGGGATGCCCGATCCTTCGTTTGGCTTCGCCCGGATTTTCGAGGTCATGTTGCAGCCACATTTCCCAAGCCATCGGATCGAGATAATCAACGCGGCGATGCGGGGGATCAATTCCCACGTCATCGTGCCGATATCGCGGGAATGTGCCGGCCTGGAGCCGGACCTGTTCGTCATCTATATGGGCAACAATGAGCTTAACGGCTTATACGGCCCCAAGACCCCGCTGAGTTTTTTCGGCAGGCATCCGACACTCATCCCAGCGTTTCATCGCATCAAGCAGACACACACGGGCCGGCTCCTCCGGACTGTGTTCGGCGCCAATCCCGAGTCCCGCCGACGCGACAAGCGACCGCCCACCGTCGAGTTCTTCCGAGAACACCGCACGGCCCTGGATGATCCGCAGAGAGACTACGTCTACCGCGATTTCCGCACGAACCTGGAGCGGATTTGCCGCCAGGGATTCGGGGCGGGAGCCGACGTCATTCTGTCCACCATCGCCGTGAATCTGCGGGACTGTCCCCCACTGAACTCGCTGCATCGCGCGGACTTGACCCCGGCCCAACAACAGCAGTGGGCCGGCCACTTCCGGCGGGGGACTCAATGCGAGAGCAGGGGCGAGATGTCGCAGGCGATTGGCAGCTACCTCAAAGCCGCCGAGATCGACGACCACTATGCCGAACTCCAGTTTCGACTGGGCAGATGTCGGCTCGCCGCCGGTCAGATCGACGCCGCCAGGCATCACTTCACCTTGGCAAGGGATTGGGATACTCTGCAGTTCCGAACGGACAGCCGCCTCAACGAGATCATCCGGGAGGTGGCCGCCAGA
>CBFDDG010000419.1:0-4606 GCA_965603505.1 uncultured Phycisphaerae bacterium
AGGCGACCGACGAGCAGCGCGAAGCCTGGAGGCTGGCCGACCGGTACAGTCTGGCCGACATCGCGACGCTTGCCTGCGTCGAGGCATTCCACGAGAGGCGCAGGAGCATCCACATCGATCGTGTGCTTGCGCATCCGGGCAGGATGTTTGCCCGCGAGAGTGGATTCTCCGCCTCCGACCTGGCGACGGTTCTTCAGAGCACCGACAACCCCCAGGCCCTACTGCATGCCTTGATCGCTGAGGCGAGGCGCGTGTGTGAGGACGGTCGCAGGTCAGGGATCGATGCCCTTGTATTCCCGCGGATGATGCATACCCTCGGCTCGGCGATGCAGCGGGCGGACGCAGGGGAGCCAGGCCGTGCGAAGCGGTTGCTCTGCTCGCTGACGGAAAGCCTGCTGTCGGAAGATTGTCACTGGCTGGAGTCTTTGGGGCTGAAGCTCGCGTCGGCCGATGGGCTCCAGGACGTTGCGCAGCAGGCACACGCCATTGCCTTCACGTATCTCGGCCGGGCGATTCTATCGGGCAGCGGCGGCGAGCGGGTCTGCCCGCGCGCGCGACTGCGCAGCGATGAGATCGTCTGGGGTCGAGCCCCGGCCCGGCTGGATACCGGTGGGGGGTGGACGGATACCCCGCCGTATTCACTGGAGCATGGCGGATGCGTGGTGAACACGGCGGTAGACTTGAACGGCCAGCCGCCGATTCAGGCGTACTTAAGGATCATCAGCGAGCCCATCGTTCGAATCGGTTCCATCGATCTCGGGACTCGGATCGAGATCAGCAGCCTGGACGAGTTGCTCGATTACCGCCGGCCCGACAGTGAGTACGGTCTCGCGAAGGCGGCCCTGGCGTTGTCGGGGTTCAGTCCGGAGACGGCATCGTGGCCGAACGGAATTCGGCTGGAACGTATGCTGGAACTGTTCGGCGGAGGGATTGAGCTGACCACGCTGGCTGCTGTCCCCAAGGGCAGTGGCCTCGGGACGTCGAGCATCATGGGGGCTGTCCTGCTTGCGGTCATCGGTCGCGCCATGGGCAGAGAGTATACGCAGCGAGAACTCTTCTACGAGGTTCTGCAACTGGAGCAGTTGCTGACGACGGGCGGCGGTTGGCAGGACCAGATTGGCGGGGTGGTGGGTGGCTGCAAGAGCATCGCAACACAGCCCGGACTCGTGCCCGACGCCCGAATCAAATACCTGGTTGGCGATGTTCTCGATCCATCGGCCAACGGCGGCCTGACGCTTCTCTATTACACGGGCATCACGAGGCTGGCCAAGGGCATTCTCGGTCAGGTGGTCGGCCACTACCTCGACCGGGATCGAGCGACGGTCGCTACTCTCAGGAAGATTCATGCGCTGGCCCCTCGAGTCGCCGAGGCCATATCCCGCAAGGACGGCCCGGCGTTCGGGCAACTGGTCGGGCAAGCCTGGGAGTTCAACAAGCAGTTGGATCCCGGCTCCACGAACGACGAGGTCGAAAGCCTTGTGGCCAGAATCAAGCCACACGTGCATGGCGCCAAGCTGCTCGGCGCCGGAGGGGGCGGGTTCCTGTTGATGGTATGCAAATCCTGTCGGGATGCAGGCCACGTTCGGGAAATGCTCACGGCCGAGCCACCGAACCGTCGAGCGCGGTTTTTTGAGTTTCAGATCAACTACGATGGACTGATTGTCACCGCCTGCTGAATCGGACGCTGAAGTCTCAATCGAGTTGGAAGGAAGCGAGTTGAGGCACCCGGGATTCTCATTACCGGGGAGACTGCAATTATCAGGAACCAAATTGACGGGCATTACCAGGATCGCGCTCGTGTCCGCGTGCTGCACAACTTGGTTCGGAATACGTGGAGAATCCTTTCGATCCGGAGGGTGACTCGCGCCGTTTAGAGAACAGGGCCAAACCTGTGGGGTGTCCACGTTTTCAATGACAGTGGAATTGATGGCTTGTGAGGGGGGGCCGTGATCGTTAGTTTGAACTGGAGTAAGTTGCCGCAGGCGTGCGATTTTGCCTGGAACCTGTCACCCTCGGAGGGTGGGCAGGGGGGATCGCATTGCGCCGCGTACATGCTGGCCGTGGCGCACTGCCGTGGCAAACACGAGGGGCTTGGGAAGGTGGAGTCGGCAACATGGAGTGCAGGAGAACGGAGATCTATGGTTTCGAGTGGACGGCAGAGAACATATGAACACTATCCCTGAGGGATAGCTCCACGGTGTGCAGCAAGCCGAGAGTATGGATTGGTCTGCAATCCTGGAATATGGGGAGTCGTTCAGCATACGGGTTCTTGCTCCAGGGCATGAGAAGGAGGATGAGATGTTGCATTTGCGCGGATTACATCGCTGGGTCGGGTTTCTGGTTATCGCTGTTGTTGTTCAGAGCGCCGCAGCCGCTTTGCCGGCGGAGGATGTGGTCGCGGCTTTGGCGGGGCGTCTGGAGCAGAATCAACTGAAGGAGGGTCCAAACCGGGGATTATGGTCGTCCGAGGTGTTTTTCGCCGGCCCACCGACGACGGGCATGGTCTGCGCGTACGAGTGGACGGACAACGTCGCATACAGAGAATCGGCTAAGCTCGGCGGAGAGTACATCGTATGGATCGGTGTCGCCATGGGACATCTTCTTGGCGATGAAGCCTATGCGCTCATGAGCCTCAGCCGTACCGCCGACGATCCAAACAGTAATGTATGGGGGGTAGCCCTGGCGGATTTCTACGAAGCTCAAAGAAGAGAAGGGAAAACTACGCGGGAGTATATCGAACAGTTCGCGCAGCAGGATATGTCGACCAATACATTCTACTTGGCGCACCACCTTGTGGCGGCATATTATGTCGACGACCTCGACAAGGACGTATGGCGTGATGCCCTGATTCAACACTTGTCTCGAGTTGATGATGGCAAATCGGAGTTTCCCATGATGGCTCTCGGGGCCGCTACGTGGGCTCTGGCCACAACAGGGACGCTTGATGAGACGCCCGTAAGTTCGGTGGGAGGGGCGCCCATCTGGGAGGGAGTGCTTCTCCGCGATCTTCCCTCGATTCTTCTGAGCCATCAGGTTCCGGAGGGCGAGCCCTTTGGCGGCAGCTTCTACTACCGTTTCGACCACACGTCAGGTCGTTTCGAGGGCGCGGCGGCCGGCTATACGGAAGATGCCATTTATGCTGCGCTCGGTCTCGTCGCAGCCGCATCCGCGGGAGAGAATGCTCCGGATGAGAGCATGGAAGAGGCCATCCGTGCCGCCTACGCCGCACTGTTGGATGGGGTCGACGCCGAGGGCCAAGTGTATGAGCATCTGTCGCACGACGGCCAAAGCTACCACGCTTTTGCCGGTGAGATGCTTCAAGGGCTGTGGGCCGTCCAGACGTATCTGGATTCGTTGGCGGATGTGGAGACGACAGAGGTCGTATTGGAACCGAAGGCCGAATAGGGAGCACCGGAAAGGTTTGGGGCTATCGTAGTTATCGGCTCAGGACAGTGGGAGCTTCTGTCGTCGAGTTGTAAAGGCAAAGAATGTATCTTGCTGTCGGGCCGCTGCCAATGAAGTAACTGGGATAGGAGAATCTTGATGTCAGACGGGCGACCGATCAGAACCGTCCTTTTGCTCCTGACGGGGCTTCTGATTGCTCGCCACGCCGTGTGTGGGGCGACGCCGATTGAGGTGATTGTACCTTTGGCTGACCGCCTCGTCGAGGAGCAGGTGCCAAGTGGTGGTCTGAAAGGGACATGGCCCGGCGAGGAGGCCTATACGGGCACCATTGTCGCGGGTCTTGTTCGTGCCTACGAGGTGACGTGTGATGATCGCTACAGGCAGGCTGCTGAGGCTGGTGCCGAGTTCTTCATCGGCGCTGCCCAAGGGAACTTTTACGGTGACGAAGCTTATGCTCTGACACTTTTGAGCGAAATGTCGGGTGGACAGGCAGATGAGAGGTGGTTTCCCATCGTTCAGGCTTTCTACGCAAACGTGAAGGATCTCGTTGTGGGTGGTACATCAGCCTATTTGGCCGAGTTTGACGGGGTGGAACGCTCTGTGGCGGTGTTCTATCTCGCCCATCACACAGTGAGTGCCTGGTACGTTGATGCAGAAGACAAGCAGATGTGGAGACAGGCATTGATCGATTCTCTCAAGGAAGTCGATGACTCTTCTGCAGCGTTTCCCGTGACGTCGCTCGGCGTCGCCACATGGGCCCTGGCGGCGACCGGTCCCCTGGATGATTCGCTGCTGGATCCCTCTTCTGAAGAGGCCGTGTATTGGCGCGACAAGCGGCTGAGTGATTTGCCGGATGTCTTGATGGATCACCAGGTCGGAGAGGACGGCGTCCTGCCGGGCAGCTTCTATTGGCGGTTCGACCACAGTGATGGGGCCTCAGGCGGGCCTGTCAGTGGCTACACGGAGGATCTCATATTTGCCTCACTGGGTCTTGTCGCTGCTGTAGGTGCCGATCCGAACCGTCGGCTTGACTCCGCAATTGAGGCGGCCCGTACGGCGCTGATGAGCAGCCTGGGCTGGGTGGATACGGCGTATCAACATCTTTGGCTGCTCGGCGGGAACGAGCGCTTGTATACAGGAGAAGCACTCCAGGCCTTGGCTGAACTCGTTCCGATCGGAGATTTCAATCTCGACGGCAAAG